>CAYGQP010000153.1:938-4934 GCA_964352115.1 uncultured Micavibrio sp.
ATAGTATTCAGCGCCTTAGCTATGCATGGAGGCGCTTTTGCTGGCTCTGTAGAGTACAAATCAACATCCGGCTGGACCCCGTCGTTATTGCCTATCACTGAGGCGCCAAGCAAAAGAAAGCCTGATCCTGTCTCACCCGGCAGTAACCCGTTCGATGGACCACTCGAGATGCCTATTGATGGCCGTAAGCCTGATCCAGCACCATTGGACGATAACTGCAAGCCAGGCATTATTGTTATGCTCTGTGATGTTCATGAGTTTAGCGATGGTCGAAAATGCTATGAGAAAATAACAATGGATTTGTGCACGAGAGAGATTTTTACAGCAGAATTTGGATGCGAAGGCATAGATTCATCTATTCCTGATGTGACAGATAAGCAATGTAATACGCGAGTATCTCCGACCAATTAAGGTTATCCGGGCGCTAGCGGCGTGGTTTCGAAGCTTTGAATGAGCGAACCTGTGATCAAATACCAGCCATCTACCAGTACGAAGAATATGATCTTAAACGGTAATGAAATTGTGACTGGCGGAAGCATCATCATCCCCATGGACATAAGGATAGAAGCCGTTACCAGATCGATGATCAGGAACGGCAGGAACAGCATAAATCCAATTTCAAATGCACGTCTAAGCTCAGAAATCATAAAAGACGGTATGACAACGCTGAGTGATAATTCCTGCGGATTATCGGGCATGACCTGATTTCCGGCGCGTAAGAAAAGTTCCAAATCCTGTTCACGGATGTGGCGGATCATAAAAGTTTTAAAGGGGTCAATTGTGCGCTCGAATGCCTCAACTTCATCGATGTCCTGGCTTATCAGCGGTGCGACGCCCTGTTGGTATGCGGCTTCTAATGTAGGGGCCATAATGAAAAAGGTGAGAAAAAGCGCCAGTGAAATCATCACATTGTTTGGAGGTGTCTGTTGAATACCGATGGCCGTTCTTAAAAATGATAAAACCACGACGATTCGCGTAAAGCAGGTCATCATAATCAGGATGGACGGGGCAAGAGAGAGAACCGTAAGAAGCGCAACGAGTTGAACTACGCGCCCCGTTACTGTGCCATCGCCCTCATCCCCCAGATCAATCGTGACGTTTTGCGCCCAAGCGCTTTCAATCAGCCCTATGCTAAGGAGGAAAATAGCGATCGCAATATGGGCAAAAAGGCGTCTATTCATCTTCGGATGGTGCTTCAATGTTTGTATCTATGTTTGTTTCAATGACAGTTTCGCCGTTCAGACCGAGGATGACAAGATGTTGTTTGTTATCCCGCTGAAGTATCACCAACCTGCGTCTTGGGTCCAGAGCCAATGATTCGACAAGCTTTAGACGCTTCTTGTTCTGTGCGTCTGGTTTGGCGCCGGACACGCCCAGTTTTTTCAGGATGAAAAGGCCAGCCCCCATAAGTCCGATGACAAAAGCGAGAGCCGCGATGACACGAAATAAATCTAGTAACGTATCTTCAACCATTGTTTTGTGCGCTTTTCATTTCGGTTTTAAAGGCGTTTAAGCTGTCCGCGAGCTGGTCCAGCTTTGCGATGATGTCCGCCATGATAGGCTTCATGGCATGCGCGGTTGCAGGAGATGCGCCTTCAATATCAGCGCAGAGTGCGTTGATTTGCGATTTCATATCGCCCAGCTCAACATCTTTCTTTTGATCAAGGTTTGCTTGCGCCTGATCAAGAAAATCTGCCATTTCAACTAGGCGTTTTTGCAAACGCTCATCGGTTTTTTCAGCGTTATTCGCTGTCATAAATCACTCACGCTATTATTGTTGATCTTCTTCTGTAGCATTTTCGCTCAGCGCTTCAAAGGGGTTTGGCTGACCATTTGCCCTATAAACATAGGATAGGATCTCTGCAACGGCCATAAAGGCTTCTGATGGAATGGGGCTATCAAGCTCAATTTGCGCCAGCATTTCAACTAGGGCGCTGTCTTCGCGGACCCTGATATCATTGTCATAGGCCATTTGCAGGATTTTCTCGGCAATTTTTCCCCGTCCTGCGGCTGTAATGATGGGTGTTCCGCCCTTATCGCTGCCATCCTCCAGGGCGACAGCGGTTTGGCGCTTTGGTATTTTCTTTATATTTGAGCCGCTTATGGACATTTTTCCGGTTATTTTCCGGCCATCGTCGTATTCATCAACCATTTGGCACGCTTCCTGCAATTCTTGCTCAGTAAGTGGAAAAACCACATTTATTTGGGAATAAGTAAGGTAACGTAAAATGACTATAGAAAACATTGCTCTTTTTAAAGCTTTAGGTTCAAAAATGGATTTTTTGAACCATCGCCAGCGGGTTATCTCTCAGAACGTATCCAATTCCGATACGCCTGATTATAAGCCTAAAGACCTCAAGCCCGTAAATTTTGACCGCGTCCTCAAGGATGTGACGAAGGATCGCAATAGCGTGCCCTCCGTAAGCATGATCTCGACAAAGGGGAATCACATTCCTGCGCCGGGCTCTATTGATCCCTCTGAGGCTAGAAAGCAAAAACAGACCTACGAAGTGGCCCCAGCCGGTAACGCGGTAATTATGGAAGAACAGTTGATTAAAGCCAACCAAACGGTTGCGGATTATAACCTGATGAGCAATTTGATCGCCAAGAATGTCGGTATGATCAATATCGCTCTGGGTCGTAACCAATAGATAAAAACAGAGGATAAATAAGATGAGCACAGAACTTCTTAATGCCATGCAAATATCCGCCATGGGGATGCGCGCGCAAGGGACACGTATTCGCGTGGTCACGGAAAACATTGCCAATGCGAATACAACGGGACAAACACCGGGCGCGGACCCATATCGCCGTCAGACGATCTCGTTTAAAAATGAACTGAACCGTGAGCTTGGCATTCGTGAGGTCAAGGTTGATGACATTGGCACGGATACCAAGGCACCGTTTCAGCTAAGATTCGAGCCAGCGCATCCGGCGGCTGATGAGAATGGCTATATCAAAACACCCAATGTGAACACCATGGTTGAAATGATGGATGTGCAAGAAGCGCAACGGTCATACGAAGCCAATCTTGGTATGATTGAACAGACGCGGACAATGATTTCCCGCACAATTGATTTGCTGCGTGCTTAAGTTTTTAAGCATATCGGTGTATAGTGAATAGTAGGAGTACATAAAACATGGATAAACTCATTGACCCGAACATTGCGGCTAGTGCCTATGCGAATTCTTCGAATATCGCGACAAAGAAGGTGCCCGGCGGCGATGATGATGGGGTAAAATTTTCCGACTTTTTGCGCGAAAATACACGCGAATCCATTGGCGCCTTAAAAACCAGTGAGAAAATGTCCGCTATGGCCGTGACTGGCGAGGCGGACCTGGTTGATGTCGTTCAGGCTGTTACGAACGCAGAAGTTACGCTAAACACCGTTGTTGCGATCCGTGATCGTATGGTGAGTGCGTATCAGGAAATTCTCCGTATGCCGATGTAGTTTTTCAAACCTATGGTGCTGCAAATGGATCGTTACCTCGTTTCAGTGCCGTTTATGTCTATAAACTCTCGTTTCCGCCGGCTTTATCTTTAAAAAACCTGTTTAGCGCTGAAACAACGCGCAATTTTTTATTGTGACCGTTGTTCAAACCTCATACCCTTAATACCATGAATGAAACCGAAGTTATTGAAACCGCACGTGAAGCGATTCTGATTACCATACAATTGGGCGCGCCTGTACTGGTTATTGGTCTTTTGGTTGGTGTTTCTATTGCTTTGGTGCAGGCGCTGACACAGATTCAGGAAATTACGCTCGTGTTCGTGCCCAAAATTCTTGCGATCTTTCTGGCCATGTTTTTCTTTCTTCCCTGGATGATGCGCACGTTGATTGTGTTCACCGAATCGCTTGCTGATAAAATGATCGCTTTAGGGTGATGGTGCTCTTATGAGGATGGTTCGATGATGGAGCGCTTATAATGGAATTGGGGCTCAACGAATTTTTGGCCACTGGTGTTTTTGCGTTCATGCTGACTTTTGTCCGTTTG
>CAYGQP010000154.1:0-4926 GCA_964352115.1 uncultured Micavibrio sp.
ATAATAATGTGGCGTTCACGCCACCATTCATCGAGATTAGATATACGTTCTGCTGGTGGTGGGTTTAACAAAATCTCAATCGCACGAAGATCAAGATCTTTGCGGCGACGCCAACGCAGCCTTTCATATATAAGCCCGGCATCCTTACGCAAACGTTCCGGGACTCTCTGAATCGCCTGATCAACATTGCCCGTTTGCGCCGCCAGGGCAATCCGCGCCTCGGCCAATTCAGGATAACCGTTTCCCAGTACAGCGGCAATGGCACGAGCATTTGTATACTGCCCGGCATGCAACAAGGTGTCTAAGCGCTTTGAATGAGCCTTTTCATCTAAATATTTTTTATATTTCTTATATAAAAACCGCTGATCATTGCGCGGCAATAAGGTATCAGCCCACCACTCGGCCAAAATAGACTTTGCTTTCGCCTCCTGATTTTTCCTTAAAAGCGCCTGCACGTATAAATCCAGAGCATTTGCCGTGCGCGGCGGATAATCAGCAAACCAGGCGATAATATCCTGATCATTTATAGAGCTTTTCATACTCAGCTCAATTTCTCTTTGAATATCACGAATATTTGGCCAGTCGGGATTTTCGCGAACAAACTTTTCCATGGCCTCATAATCACCCTTGCCGCGGCCATCTTTGAACGACATCCACATAAAAAGCTTCTTGGCAAATGCATCATGCGTTTGGTCAATTTTTGCCTTTGCTTTCGTCCATTGCCCTTTATCCATAAATACCAGAGCTTCAACTGTATCAATATGAACCTTGTCGTTGTTTACAGGCGCCGCATGGGCCGATCCTTGCATGCTCAAAAAGGCAAAAACCAAGAGAAGTAGAGCTAGATTGAGAGTTTTCTTGCATATCCCCGATGCGCGCGATACACTTCCGCGCAATTGAAAAAGGCTTGAACACCCAGTTTTAAAAGGATTATAGAGCATGTTTAAAGGATCCATCCCGGCCCTGATCACCCCGTTTAAAAACGGCGAAATCGATTGGCCCGCATTTGAAAATTTTGTCGAGTGGCAAGTTGAACAAGGTTCGCATGCCGTTGTGCCATGCGGTACGACAGGTGAGTCGCCTACACTTTCACATGAAGAACATAATGCTATCGTTAAGCGCTGCGTGCAAGTCGTGAATAAAAGAATCCCCGTAATTGCGGGAACAGGCTCAAACAACACAACCGAAGCCATTGAATTGACACAGCATGCCAAGGACGCCGGCGCCAATGCCGCCCTTATCGTCACGCCGTATTACAATAAACCTTCCCAGGAAGGTATGTTCCAACATTTCAAGGCCATCAATGACGCCGTGAGCATTCCCATCGTATTATATAATATCCCAGGCCGCAGCATCGTCGACATGGACATGACCACCATGGCCAAGCTTGCAAAGCTGCAAAACATCGTCGGCATAAAGGATGCCAGCAACGACCTTGCCCGCCCCGTTCAGCTGCGCGAAAATATTGATGGCGATTTCTGCCAACTCTCCGGTGAAGATCCAACAGTCGCGGCATTCCTTGCGCAAGGTGGTGATGGCTGCATTTCCGTCGTTGCCAATGTCGCGCCGCGCATGTCTGCTGATCTTCATGAAGCCTGGCAAAAAGGTGACCTTGAGACATTTGGTCGCCTTCGCGATGCCCTTGCACCTCTGTCACGTGACATTTTCTGCGAAAGCTCACCGGCACCAATCAAGTATGCCGCTAGCGTTTTGGGCCTCTGCACAGATGAAGTTCGCCTTCCCCTCGTAAAGGCAACCGAACAGGCCCGCCAAAAAGTTCATGCCGCCATGAACCATGCCGGACTGATTCAAGGTCCGGCAGGCGCAAGAGCAATAGGTTAACCCCTATTCAATGATCCGCCATGGCCAAAAAGAAAAAATCAGCATCCGGACTCATTTCAACAAATGAAACGGTGGCCAAAAACCGCCGCGCGACTTTCGATTATTCCATCGAGGACAAATTCGATGCTGGTATCGTGCTTACCGGAACGGAAGTTAAATCTTTACGTCATGGGCAATGCTCTTTAAACGAAGCCTATGTTGGCCCCAAAAACGGTGAGATCTGGGTGTTCAACATGAATATCCCGGAATACCAACAAGCGAGCCAAAAACTTCAGCATGAACCGCAAGCCCCGCGAAAACTTCTGCTTCACAAGCGTGAAGTGGCAAAACTCCTAGGGTCTGTAAACAGGGAAGGCTATACGATTGTTCCGATGCGCATTTATTTTAATGAGCGTGGTATCGCAAAGCTCCAAATCGCTCTGGGCAAAGGTAAAAAATCGCATGATAAACGTGAAACCATCAAACAGCGTGATTGGGGCCGTGAAAAACAACGTCTCATAAGAGAAAAAGGCTAATCTCACTCCCCCCCAACTCTCAGGTGGAAAAGACCAAATCTTCCAGCTATGTAAATTGACATTCTACCCATTCCTCTGTTAGCTTCCTCCCGCCTAAGGAGAAACGGAGACCTCTTAACATTATGAAATACTTAAATACGACTAGCGCAGCCTTTTTAACGGCGGCTTTTGCGCAGAGCGCAGCTGCTGCTGGTATGCATGATTTTGATTCATCAGCACTACTAAGGCCTCACCCTCCTGAACATCAAATGATAGAATCGCAAATCTATGAGCCTCTAACACTTACAGATCTTTTTGCAGAAAAAGAAAATATAAATATCGCTGGTCCAATTGCATTGACCTTGACCGGATTAGCAATTGGCCTTTCTGGGAGAAGAAAAAAAGCTGCCGTTAAACATAAGGCCGCTGATCATAGTGTTCAAACATACATTGTCCACGCCATGCCCATAGATGACCACAGATCAGATACCGAGCCAGCCCCCGAAATTCCTAGCAAAGAAGAAAAAACAAGCCCCGCTGCTGAAGAACTGGCGGAGCTTGTCGCTTAATATTGAATGTAAAAGCTCAACGGAGTCACTAACCCTATTTCTTTGATTTTTCAGGATTCTCATCATTGGCCACAGCTTCAAGCTTGGCCTTGTCCTCAGACTTCTCAGCATCAGCCTCATCAGGCCCCGCAAGCATCGCATCCGCAACCAAGCCTGCATTTGCACGGATTTTAGCTTCTAGCTCAGCCGCAACATCTGGGTTATCAAGCATAAATTGCTTAGCGTTCTCGCGCCCCTGTCCAATACGCTGTTCACCATAGGAGAACCAGGATCCTGACTTTTCAACAAAATTGCCGTTCACACCTAGATCAATAAGCTCTCCAGTCTTCGAGATGCCCTTACCATACATGATATCAAATTCAATTTGACGGAATGGTGGCGCCATCTTATTTTTCACAACCTTGACGCGAGTCTGGTTTCCAACAATTTCATCACGGTCCTTAATCGCACCAATACGGCGGATATCCAGACGAACAGAAGAATAGAACTTTAAGGCATTTCCACCCGCTGTGGTTTCAGGTGACCCAAACATCACACCAATCTTCATCCGAATCTGGTTAATGAAAATCACAATCGTACGAGACTTTGAAATTGATCCCGTCAATTTACGCAAGGCTTGTGACATCAAACGTGCCTGAAGACCAACATGCGTGTCGCCCATCTCGCCTTCCAATTCAGCACGCGGAACAAGAGCCGCAACTGAGTCAATGACAAGAACATCGAGCGCACCGGAGCGTACAAGCGTATCTGCAATTTCCAACGCCTGCTCACCGGCATCTGGCTGAGAGATCAAAAGCTCATCAACATTCACACCCAGTTTTTTGGCATAACCCGGGTCAAGCGCATGTTCCGCATCCACAATTGCGCATGTGCCCCCGGTTTTTTGTGCCTCTGCAATCACATGCAACGCCAATGTTGTTTTACCAGAGCTTTCTGGTCCGTAAATCTCGACAACACGGCCACGAGGCAATCCACCAATGCCCAATCCAATGTCCAAACCAAGAGAGCCCGTTGATATCGACTCAATTTCATTAGGCTTGTATTCGCCATTGAGCTGCATAATCGAGCCCTTTCCGAAAGCGCGCTCGATTTGTGATAGCGCCGCGTCAAGGGCTTGCTTCTTTTCATTTGCAGATTTTGCAGTCATGTCTTGTCCTGTCTTTAGTGATGTTACGCTCATAATATAGCTCCTTCTTCGCACAGCTTCGGCGCGATAGCAAATAGTTTCCGGTGAAACGTTAAATATCCTATGAGCAGAATGTACCACTTATGTTCTCATGTCAACCACAAAGAACAAAAAAAGAACATTTTTACATTTTTATCCACGCATAGCGCCTAGATAGACGGGGGTTAATGACCACAAGGCCAGCAATAATAAGTCCCAGACCAATACATTGATTCCACTCCAAAACCTCACCGAGAATAAAATATCCCATGAGAATAGCACTGACCGGAATCATAAAAGTGACCAAAGACGTGTTGTTTGATCCGATTCGGTTGAGCAAGTGATACCAGATGGCAAACGCTAAAGCGGTCGATAACACACCAATCCCGAGCAAAGAACCTACGACACTCAAGCTCGGCATCGGCTCCGCGAGAGGCTGTTCCATAATCAGCGCAACAGGAATAAGAATGATCGTCGCCACCGTCATCTGTCCAGTGACCGCAACGAGCGGCGGAATGCCTAAACGCCCAAACCTACGACCATATGTAATCATAAGCGAATAGCAAAACACCGCGAGCAAGATCGCAAGCTCACCAAACACAAAAAACAAATCCATCGTCTCAAGAAGCGCCCCAGGACCTATAATCATTACAACACCGGAAAAACCAATGAGAAGAGCAACCACACGGCCGCTTGTGATTTTTTCATCCTTTGTAAAAAGATGCGCGACAATAAGCGTAAAAAACGGCAAAGTCGCATTCAAAATCGCGGACAAAGAGGCCGTTACATAAATTTGCCCCCAAACAATCAGCGAGAAAGGAATAACATTCGCCACAACCCCCATAATGGCAAAACT
>CAYGQP010000155.1:0-4924 GCA_964352115.1 uncultured Micavibrio sp.
CTTAAATGCTGCACTGAATGTACCCGACCCTGATGATCCTGCCCGCCCAAAGTAACGCTCAAAACATCTGGTGAACTTTTACGAACGCGAGGGTATAAAAATCTTCCCTCCCGACCGATTTAGAGCATTTCGCGGCCTCATTCACGACTTCAATAACCGCACAATGAAAATTGGAACCCTGCGGCATTTATTCCGCTACGGAAATTACGAATCTAAAAACCTGGCAGAGCCTTTAAGAAAATTATATGGCGATACAAAGCTATCGGACTCCTTGAACTCCCTCGTCATCCCTTTTTATAATCTCGAAGGAACGCCCCTAGACGTCACCAAGGAACGCGATGAAACGGATGACATGCCCGTTCACACAAAAAATAACTTCGTAGATCAGGGCGGCTATGCCGTGTGGCTGAAAAACATAAAATATGGCATTAACCGCAGGCCACCGCCGGATGTCTCAATGTTTGATGCCATCATGGCCAGCACGGCTGCACCAACATATTTTCCAAGCCACCATTTTGAACTTAAACATGACCATCACAAAGACAGTTCAAAATATGCAGGAATCGACGGCAGCATCTTTGACAACCCGCCCGTCAGCTATCACGGAGCCATCAAACAACACGTGCCCAATGACACAAAGGTCATTACGATTCTGCTTGGTACGGGCCACACCCTTAGATCATTCAAAGGCGATGACTGGAACCGCTTTGGCGGGCTTGGAGTCGTTGACCCCATGAATGATCTACCACTTATCAACATCCTGTTCCACGCCACTGAAACTGCCCTCGTAGAGAGCTACAGCCAGGAAATGGAAGATATCTTTGTCTTCAATAAATCGATCATTGATTTGGGCGATCACCCCGCAAGACCAACCGAAAGTATTGACGATGCCAGCCCGAAAAACCTCAAAAAGATGCAGCATTTCTTTGAAGAAACACTGGAGGAAAACCGCGGTAAATTTGAAGAGCTATGTCATGTGCTGGTGCAAAACAGAGATGATCGCATGAAACAACATCATGAAAAACCGTTTTGGAAAAAATGGATAAACTAAACTCAGGGGCTTAAGCGGCTTTGGCCTCACCCTTAAGGGCTGCACATGCTTTATGAATCCGGCCACAAGCCTGTGCCAGCACTTCGCTTGATGTCGCATAAGAAATGCGAAAATAAGGAGACAAACCAAACGCCTCTCCCTGAACACAGGCAACGCCTTGTGATTCCAGCAAATATGTAACAAAATCACTATCACTTGAAATCGTTTTGCCATCCGGCGTGGTTTTTCCAATAACGCCTGCGCAGGATGGATAAACGTAAAATGCCCCCTCAGGTGTTAAACATTCGAGGCCTTCACACTCGTTCAAAAGGCGAACAACCAAATCACGACGTTCCTTGAACTCATTCACCCAATCTTGCAAAAAACCCTGATCTCCATTCAGCGCAGCCACGGACGCAGCCTGAGAAATTGAGCACGGGTTAGATGTGCTCTGACTTTGGATTGCGCCAATCGCCTTGATCAGATCGGCCGGCCCAGCCGCATACCCAATACGCCACCCCGTCATGGAATACGCCTTCGACATACCATTCACGGTCAATGTCCGCTCATATAAACGAGGCTCAACCTGGGCGACCGTGCAGAATTCAAAACCATCGTACAAAATATGCTCATAAATATCGTCCGTCATAACGTAAACATGAGGATGCTTCATCAGAACATCCGTCAAAGCCTTCAACTCGTCTTTAGTATAAGCAGACCCCGTCGGATTCGATGGCGAGTTTAAAATAAGCCATTTCGTTTTTGACGTTATGGCGGCCTCTAAGTCTTCCGGCAACATTTTGAAACCGTTTTCCTGGAGGCAATCAACAATAACGGGATTTCCGTGAGCAAGCTCAACCATATCCGGATAAGACACCCAATATGGTGCAGGTATAACGACCTCATCACCCTTGCTAATAGACGCCATCAGGGCATTGTACAAAACCTGCTTTCCGCCAGTTCCAACGGTAATTTGATTGCGCGCATACTCTAAACCATTATCGCGCTTGAACTTCGCAATAATCGCATCTTTAAGCTCAGCCGTGCCATCAACATTCGTATATTTTGTCTGGCCAGCATCAATTGCCGCCTTTGCTGCGTCTTTGACAAAATCGGGCGTATCAAAGTCGGGTTCACCAGCGCCAAGCCCAATAATATCACGGCCTTCGGCTTTAAGCGCGTTCACCTTTGCGGTTACGGCAAGTGTGGGGGAAGGTTTAATGCGCGATAATCGATCCGCCAGGTTCATGTTTCATTCCTCATATGCTTAATATGCTTATTTTTAGGCAGCATAAGAAAAGACTAAAGTACTTTCAAGACTTTATGTTCACATAAAAAATAAACATGGATATATGGCCGCCCACAACGGTTTAAACTTGCGCTTTTAATACCAAAGCTTTAATACTAATTCTTTATTCAAAATGCAAAATTTACTCCCGATATATTAATTTGAACAATGACTAAGATTTTAAAAAACAACAGCTTTTTGATTAAAGCCATGATTTCAGCAGCCTTGGTTTTACTGATTTCATATCATATGGACGTCAATAAGCTTATGCTTCTGGTCGGTCAGGTTCATATCGATGCTTGGTTTGCGGCATTGCTTTGCATTTTCTTACAAATTCTCGTGCTTTCGTATCGCTGGAATTTATTCATTAATGTAAACCAGAAACAAATGACCTATATGGTATCCCTCAGGATCACGCTTGTTAGCTTTCTTGCAAATTATTTGTTTATCACCAGTGTTGGCGGTATCATCGTTCGCATATTCCTCTCCGTTCAACACGGGGTATCTCTTATCAAATCCATTGCTGCTACCGCCCTCGACCGGGCCATGACATTTGTCGCGCTGATCATAATCGCAGCCTTGTTTTTGCCAATTCTCCACACCATCGTGCCAAAAGAATTATACAACTCATTCCTTTTGGTTGTTGGAGTTTCTGTTGTATGTTGCGGCGCCTTGTTTTTGATGATAGCCCAGCGCTTTCATGGTGGGTTTTTATTCACGCATCGCAAGCTCGCGGTTTGCTATAAATATGTGCGTGAGATCATGACCGATAAAAACCTTCTCGCAAAAATTATCGCCTCTTCTTTGATTGGACAGGTCATGTATTTCGCAGCTGTATATGTCATCATTACCTCACTTGGCGCTGAAATGCAGCTGTGGCAGTTCATGGCCATTCTTCCCATCATTACCATTGTCGCAAGCCTTCCTGTAGGATACGGCGGTTGGGGGATCCGTGAGGGCGCGTTTATATACGGGCTGGGGCTTATTCAATTGCCGATTGAAACAGCGTTCATCGCCTCGATACAAATTGGATTGATCAGTTTAATGGCTGCATTAATCGCTGGCATTCCCGCGTTTTTTAGCTCAGATACACAATTTGCTCTTAAAAATTGGCGGCTTCAAAAAATGCGCGCTAAATATGCAAAGCAATCCTAATTCCTCAAGATTAGCCCTCTGCCTTGCCCTTGGCTTTGCCGTTGCCATCCAAATTCAAGTCACTCTTTTCTCAAGCGCTGATTATCTTGGTCTGCGCATTAATATCGCTGATTTCATCCTGCCTTTATCAGGGATAGCGATACTGATCTCACTTATATGCCAGAAATCAATATGGCCAAACTGGATCAAACCTGCAGGATACTGGTTGCCTATACTTCTTGTCGGCGTACTCACCATCGCATTAATCAACGGTTATTTCATCCAAGGCCAACAATTAATGAAATGGGCTTTGATCAACAAATATTTTGGATGGTTTATAATCATGGCCTACTTCGCCGCAGGAGCCTGGATAGCTTCTAATCTAAGTCCACAGGCTCTCATAAAATATTTCTTTATACCTTTCGCGGTTACAGCGCTCATCATCCTCATAGGCGAACTCTCCCTGCTCTATTACATCCGGGGCACCGGCGCGACAATTCCCCTATTTCCTAACATGATGTATTTAAACGGCTTAATGGGAAACAGAAATGCCTTTGCCCTGCTAATCATATGCGTTTTAGGCATGCTGTATTATCTTTTCAAAGGCAAAAAAAATATGGCGGTTTTAGGCGCATTCTTTTGGTTTTTGATGCCGATGTTTTTAATATTTAACAGCTCACGAATATTATTCATTGCCGGGCTTTTAGCGCTCGCAATATTTCTGATAACAGACTGGCGCGGCTTTACAAAAAAATGTCTTCCTTATCTTTTTTTAGGACTTATACCGTTAGGAATATTCTTCAAAATCACGCCCAATAAACAATATTTTGATGTCACGTATAGAAGCACAAAGTCTCTCGTAGAATATGTACAAAAACAAGATGACCCAGAAGTAGCGCAGCTTGCTTCAAATTACGGCAATGATCAAAGGGTTACGATCCTTAAACAAGCTTGGAGCCTTATACAAACATACCCCATTCAGGGCGCTGGATTAGGATCAGTTCTGTTTTTTCAGGAACAAGAACACGGAAAGCCTATCAATATCATAGACAGCTCACCCGTCTGGGTCATGACGGAAATGGGACTAATCGGCGTTTTTGGGTTCGGCGCGGCCTACATCGCTATCATCGTAGCCCTTCGGCGGAAAATCATGTTCGCGGCAACGGAGGAAGAAAAAGCCATCGCCCAATGCGCTGCCTTCATGGTATTTGCCTTTAGCTTATTCTGCCTGTTCCACGAAATTCTATATACGCGGTTTTTCTGGCTTATTTTGGGCCTGACGCTTGTCAGCCCCCTTAAGATACATCTTCAGAAATCAAAACCTTTAGGGTCTCCGGATCCCATTTTGGAAGATCCTGCGCAAAATCCAACTCTAAGTCGTCGAAAAACATAGCAAGAGGTCTCAAAACAGGATGCTTAAGAGCGCTGGGCAAATACGAATGGGTTTGCGGAAGAGACGTCAAATTTTGTGT
>CAYGQP010000156.1:0-4924 GCA_964352115.1 uncultured Micavibrio sp.
GTGCTGGCTTTTCTACAAACGAGGGGCCACTGGCCGATTTCAGAATTCGTGAGCGTAACTTCCTCGGAAAGGGACAGGACTTATTATTCTCAACTACAATTGCTGGCGAACGCTCAGAATTCAATCTTGGCTTTACGGAACCTTACTTCTTTGGACGTGATCTATCTGCCGGATTTGATATTTTCCACATTACACGTGATCTTCAGGACGAGAGTTCGTTTGACCAACGCAGAACCGGTGGAAGCCTTCGTCTAGGATATCCATTGTCCGAGCATTGGCGTCAAACATTGCGTTATCGCGCAGAGAGAAATGAAATCACAGATGTTGATAGTGATGCATCCTTATTTGTTCAGTTGCAAGAAGGTGAGAGAGATACATCAGCATTTTCTCAACGTTTGAGTTACGATACACGGGACAGCCGCGTATTCCCAACAGAGGGTATAAATGCATGGTTTGATACAGAAATTGCTGGATTGGGCGGTGACGCGCAGTATGTATCTGGACGTTTAGGCGGCTCTTACTATTATTCCATCTTTGATGGTGTGATATGGAGCACAACGCTTGAGACCGGTGCAATTGAAGGATATAGCGGCGATCAGGTCAATATTAACGAGCGCTACTTCCTTGGCGGGCGCAACCTGCGGGGCTTTGAGCGCGCCGGTATTGGTCCTCGTGATCAGACAACTGAGGATTCTCTGGGCGGTGAATTCTTCTACCGTGGTGCGGTTGAGCTCACGTTCCCGATGGGCTTGCCTGAGGAATATGGCGTGCTTGGACATGCTTTCTCTGACTTTGGTTCCTTGACCGGCGTGGATAATGCTGATGACATTGCGAACGTGACGGTGCAGGATGAAAGCTCTATTCGGGCATCTGTTGGTGTTGGTATGTCATGGAGATCACCATTCGGACCAATCCGAACAGATCTGGCGTTCCCTGTTGCAAGCGAAGACTTTGACCAGGAAGAAGTCTTCAGATTTGACTTTGGAACACGCTTCTAATAAGCATTAACCATTGAAATTTTTTTATTCACTTTTTTAAACAGGAAGTCTCTATCTTATGTTGATGAAACATGCGTTCTTTTTCTTAACCTTAGCCGCTCTGATCGTCGCGCCTTTTCAAATGTCGTTAGCTGCTGAGCCTGCTTACATAGGGGTTGTGGATGTGCAGAAACTTTTGAGCGAATCTAAGGCTGCAAAAGACATGCAAACAAAGGTTAAAAAACATCAGGATAAATTTGTAGAAGAACTTCGTTCCCAAGAAGAAGAACTTCGTAAACAGGAAAAAGCACTCGTTGATCAGCGTGCGACTTTGAAACCTGAAGACTTCGCAAAGAAGCGCAAGGAATTTGAAGAAGAGCTAATCAAGACAAGGCGGTCCGCTCAGGAAAATAAGCGTGAGCTGGATAAGGCTGCTGGAAAGGCGCTGAACAAGCTGCGCGCGGAGATTTTTAAAGTCGTTGAAAAAATTTCCGAAGAGGACGGCTATAATCTGATTTTATCCCGGCAAAACGTAATTCTGGGGGCAAATGCGATTGATATCTCAGAGGAAACACTAAAACGCCTTGATAAAGCCGTTCAATCCATTCCATTGGAAATAAAATCTAACTAGAAATATATATACTCCAGAAATATGGAACGATGGCTGATCCGAGATTTTTTACAGAGCCTTCCGCGCTAACTCTTGCAAAGATCCTGGAACTTTCTGGGGCTAAAACTGATGAGACGGCCGATCTGGAGATGCCATTTTCTGACGTTGCGGCTCTAGATGTTGCGCAGCCGGAGCATGTAAGTTTTCTAGACAACATTAAATACAAAGAGCAATTTAAAGCCACGGACGCCGGGGCATGTTTTGTGCAACCGGATCTCGTTGAATTGGCGCCTGATAACACCATTGCGCTCGTAACTTCCTCGCCCTATAAGGCTTATGCGCTTCTTGCACAGGCTTTTTATCCAATAGAGCAGGGCAACGGTAATATTTCCCACAAGGCGTTTATTAACCCTGAGGCCTCAATACACAAAAGTTGCACGATTGAATCTGGCGCGGTTATCAAGGCTGGCGTGGACATTGGAGAAGGCAGCTGGATCGAATCCGGCGCAGTAATTCGTGAAAATGTATCCATTGGGAAGCATTGCCGCATCGGTGCAAATGCCGTTGTAAGCCATGCTATTATTGGCGATCATGTCCGGCTATATCCGGGCGTTTGTGTAGGGCAAGATGGGTTTGGTTTTGCGATTGACCCTGCGGGATTCGTAAAGGTCCCACAGCTAGGGCGGGTGATTATAGAGGACCATGTTGAAATCGGCGCAAACACCACAATTGATCGTGGGGCAGGTCCCGATACAATCATTGGACAAGGCACATGGATCGATAACCAAGTTCAAATCGGCCATAATGTAAAAATTGGTAGGGGCTGCATTCTGGTTTCTCAAAGCGGCGTGTCTGGTAGTACAGTTATTGATGATTATGTTGCAATCGGTGGTCAGGTTGGAATTGCAGGACATCTGCACATCGGGAAAGGCGCGCGCATCGCAGCGAAATCTGGCATTATGCGAAATATTCCGGCAGGGGAAGAGCATATGGGGTATCCGGCTATGCCTATGAAACAATTTATGCGGCAAATTGCGACATTGAATCGTTTGGTAAAAAAAGGTAAAACGTCTTAGGATTCAACATTCTTAAGCGCTGTCTTGTCGCGGCACAAAGAGGAAAAAACGTGAAAATGCCAAAAGAGAATACAAAACATATAGACGTGAATCGCATCATGGAGATGATTCCTCATCGTTATCCCATTTTGCTGGTTGACCGTGTTTTGGAATTGGAGCCGGGCGAAAGCGCGATCAGCCTCAAAAATGTGACGATGAACGAACCACATTTTATGGGCCATTTTCCGGGGTTCCCGGTTATGCCGGGTGTTCTGATTGTTGAGGCAATGGCACAGACGGCGGCCATTGTTGTGGTAGAGGATCTGGGCGCAGAGGCAGAAGGCAAGGTCGTATTTTTCATGACGATTGATGATGCCCGCTTCAGAAAACCTGTTGTGCCCGGTGACAGCATGCATATTCATGTCACTAAAGTAAGAGCCCGCGGTAACGTCTGGAAGTTTAAGGGCGAGGCAAGAGTTGGTGACGCCGTATGCGCACAGGCAACATTTAGTGCGATGATTACCGAAGAAAACTCATCATAGACTTAAACGCTTTGATATCGCACACGATGTATCGTCACTGCGCATTTGTCTTTCGTACCATTCATTCCATGCTGTGCGCTCTTCAGGGTCAATTGGCTCGACACTCTCAATAAATTTGGCTAATTTAGCGGTGAGTTTATCCTCATCCCCAGTTAAGGGCTGCCGGTCAGTATAATCCTCGATACTGTTAAAAATACGGCGGAAACGTTCGAGAACATGTGGTGGTGTTATCGTCCCCATAAATATAAAATCCATCTATTATTTTGTAATATTGAAATACAATAATCCGTGGCTTTAAATTATTCTTGCATATCAGGCTCAAACCTCAAGATTTTTCTTTGTAACACAGCGAAACAAACTGTGATTTGTTTGCCATCGCGCTGTTCGTTAAGTTTATGCCCATGAGTAGCCATATACATCCCACAGCCATCATCGACGATGGCGCAAAAATTTCACCGAGTGCGAAAATCGGACCGTTCTGCGTGATTGGCCCTGATGTTGTGCTTGGCGATAATGTAGTTCTGAAAGCACATGTTTGCGTTGATGGATATACGACAATTGGCGCAGGGACGAAAATTTTCCCGTTTGCCTCGCTTGGCAGTGACCCACAGGATTTGAAATATGCAGGCGAAAAATCCAAACTGATCATAGGCGAAAACAATGTTATCCGTGAACATGTGACAATGAACCCTGGCACAAAAGACGGTGGTATGGAAACGCGCGTTGGCAATAATGGTCTGTTTATGGTTGCTGTTCACATTGCTCATGATTGTATGGTTGGGAATAATGTGATTATGGCCAACAATGCAACGCTTGGGGGCCATGTTTATGTTGGTGATCATGCCATTATCGGAGGCCTTGCGGCTGTTCATCAGTTTATCCGTATTGGAGATCATGCCATTATCGGAGGCATGTCAGGTGTAGAGCACGATGTAATCCCCTATGGCCGTGTGAAGGGCGAGCGCGCATTTCTCGCAGGCTTAAATCTGATTGGCCTTGAACGCCGCGGCTTCACAAAAGATGATATCCGTAACCTGCAACGAGCGTATAATCAGCTCTTTGGTGATGAGGGAACAATGGAGCAACGCATTGATTTGGTTTCTCAAGACTTCGCGAATGATGATACAGTGATGAAAATCATTCAATTCGCCAAGGACAAAACGAAGTTTCCATTATGTCAGCCCATCAAAAAGGCCAGTTAAGCAAGACCGAAGATCCGCTTGAGATTTCCAAGCTGGGCATAATTGCTGGCGGGGGCAACCTGCCTGAGCGCTTGATTAAAGCATGTGAACATCAAAACATCCTTCCCTTTGTTGTCGCGTTAGAAGGCCAAACAGACCCGGCCATTGTGGATGGCGTTGAACACGTTTGGGGTCGTTTGGGGGGGGCAGGGCAGATTTTTAAAACCCTAAAATCTCATCAAATTACAGATCTCGTCTTGATTGGTTCAGTGCGTCGGCCAACACTTATGGAGCTGAGGCCGGATTTAAAAACGGCGGAGTTTTTTGCGCGTATTGGCTTTCGTGCTTTGGGTGATGACAATCTGCTCAGGGTCTTGCGCAAGCTGTTAGAAGAAGAGGGTTTTCGCCTTCATGGTGTTCATAAATTCGCAAAAGATTTATTAACGCAGAAAGGCACGATTGGCCGTTATCATCCAAAGGAAGGGGATTGGGCAGATATTAAACGCGGCCTTGAGGTCTCCCAAGTTCTTGGTCGTGTGGATGTCGGGCAATCTGTAAT
>CAYGQP010000157.1:0-4880 GCA_964352115.1 uncultured Micavibrio sp.
TTTTTTCTGGCGTTTTTTTCGTCACTTTTTTGTTTGGCATCTTTCGTATCTTGATCGTGTGAATCCTGCAGTGCCATCTGTGATGGCGAAGGCTCGTTATGTGCATCTTCATTTGATTTGCTGGAATTTTTATGCCGGATTAATGAAAACTCTATCGCGTCTGTCAATCTGCTGAATTGTCCCCTGATCATGTGATCGGCGGCACCGGATTCCATAACAAAAGTTGCAAGTTCGTGTTCTTTTTCGCCTGGCCCGGTTAGGACAATAATAGGAATGCTATGCGCGGCCTTCCCCATTTTTTTATAAATCTCTTTTGGGTTTGTTGTGCCGATTAGGCCAAGGTCGAGAATGATAATATCGGCGCGCAATTTGCTGTCGTTCAGCATATTTAGGGCTTGAGAGAGGGTTTGGCAGTGCCAGACATAACAGGGAACTTTGATCGATTCTTCAAGCCGCAATCTGATGTTTCCGATATCGGACTTATTGTCGCAGACAAGCAATATTTTTGTATTATTTGGGTCTTTACCCATCGCCCTTTTCCTATCTGGTTTGTCTGTTGAACTCCATAAAGTATATGTCTTCGGTATTATCCTGAGTGTGAGAGAGAATAAAATCGGCAAGCTCTGATGATTTTGCATCAAATTCCGGGTCCAACAAGGGAATGTTTGGTTGAAAACGCAGTATTGTTGAGTGATTTAAAGTGTTCATAATGCTGCCTCCTTTTTGGGCAGGCACATTCAGGAAGCCGGATTTTCATCCTGCTTCCCTGGTGCTTATGGTTAGTTTTTTCCGCCCTCGGATCGCATGGCGGATTTTTCCTGCTTTGTGCTCTTGTTTTCATTAGGCTTCGATGTAGCATTTTTGTTTACAAGAACACCTGATTTAGCCGTTGTAGATTTGTCAGCAGGTTTAATTTCATTTGGTTTTTTGTTTTTATTAAACATAATCATTTCCTTTGTTTAGGTAGGTGGTTTTTGGGGCATGGTTAAATTTTATGCCCTAGAGCATCAGGAAGCGATGCGGGATAAAGTCGGGCGTATAAAGTTCTCGTAAAGATGGAATATATTCGTGTAATTGTGATTGCTTTTGTCCCATAAAGGCGTAGATCTTTGGTTTAGAAAGAAGTATCCATGAAACGTTTTCGTGCATTTCTTATGACTACGCACATACTCGCGGTTTTTATCCTTACAGGTGGCCAGGCGTCAGCTGATGCCGAAAAATTCAATCTCGATAAAGATCATACCTCTGTTGGTTTTCAAGTGAGCTATATGATTTTAGCCAGAGTATCCGGCCAGTTTGATGATTTTGAAGGATCTTTTGTTATCGACCACGATCATCCTGATAAAAGCCGCGCAGACATTAAAATACAAACCGCGAGCGTTGATACTGGACTTGACTGGCGGGATGAAGATATTCGTGGGCCGGGCCTGTTTAACGCAGCGTTGCACCCTACGATGGTTTTTCATAGCCGCAGCATAGAAATGGGGCCTGATAATACGGGCCATATAACAGGCGATCTGACGTTGCTGGGCATTACAAAGCCGGTGAGTCTTGATCTTACTATGGGGCCGGGGGAGGATGAAAACCTGCCAGATGGCTTTAGGGTCACTGGCCACATAAAGCGTTCTGATTTCGGCATGAATGCGTTTATCCGGCCAATTGGTAATGTTGTGACATTGCTGGTTTGTTACAATATGGCGCAATGTGATGCAAAAGTTAAGGATCCAGATGTTGGAAATACATCACGGTATAACCAATAAAGACCGCCTTACGCGGGACTTAATGTTTCAAGAATTTGCTGACAGCGTTTTTGCTGACTTTCAACATCAAGGACGATCTTTTTGAGATTTTGAAAATCATGCGTAATTGCTTTTAATTGCTCTTTTAACCCCTTTTTTTGCCGGCTCGTTGTTGAAAGCGCGCTCAAAATTTCAATCTTGTCCAGCAGATGAAACAGGATATGCGGCATTTGTCGACCGCTCAGACGGATTTGGTCAAAGGCGCTAAAAATAATGTCTGCTTCCGTACTTTGTTTAGCCTGAACACGCAAATCACCATGGTCATCTGTCATCCATTCAGACACCATCTCTTTTTTAAACAGGGCGGCCATAGACTCCGATAAATGATCAAGTACACTAATGGCAGTAAAGCTGTCATTAATTCCTGGCGATAGAGCTCTGATAGCAATCTCCACCAGATGCCTGATGGAATATTCGATATCCTGCGTCGCTGTTCGGCTTGTGCCTATGATAAAGCTGTCTCTCAAGCTACAGGAGATATCGTTGTTCATGCGATGAGCAGGGTATACACGCACGCCGCTTTCCCCTTCGACAAGGAAATGCCCTGCTTTGAAGCCAATTTCAATAATTAGATCATTGTCCCTGGCTAAACGCATAATATGCTTGTAATCAATGTTTTGGACATAGCCGCTTTTTTCAAAATAGAAAGAGCTGCTATTGCTTTCGAAATCTTTGGGCCACTGCGCCTCTATATTTTCGTCATCATGGGCGGAGTGGTCTTCTTCATTGGTCAGACGGTTTAAAGAGCGGCGCAAATCATTGGCTACTTTTATAATAATATTATCAGCGATACAGGACTGGGCGACATGGTGAAAAAAGGCCAAGAGAATAAATAGGTTCATAAAGCATAAAGAAAAAACAGCCGTAATTGTTATCCTTGGTGACACCGCCTTCGGGGCGGCATCATACAAGATCATGGTCAAAGTAAATGAAGCAATCACCGCACCAAAAAACAAACCGATAAAATATTTGGTTTTATAGTCGCTCATAAAGGCTTTAATCAGGCGCGGGCCTAATTGCGAAGCGGCAAGAGATAAAGCGACCATCGTTACAGATATAGCCAAAGTCGCCATGGTAATCATTGAAGACAGCAGGGTAAGGCTTACATCCTTTGCATCTCCTGCGGTGCCAGTGAAAAAAGGGCCAGGAGGTAATTCAAAATCATTAAAGTAATTTATCTCTAACAAATATAGAGAGAGCGTAAATGCGCAATAGATCACACACATAAAAGCCGGCACAAACCAGAGATTACTTTTGAGAAGTTGCCATAGGTTATAAAGTCTAGCGATCATCTATTTATTACACATTTTCATCATAAAGAAGCTTCATAAAGGCATATCATTAAAAAGCCCTCTCATTAAGCAAAAAACCGCCCGGTGGGAGCCGGACGGTTTTGTTCAGGCTGGAGGAAAAAGTAATAAAAGAAGTTTAAGCGGCTTTGGCTGTGGATGAACAACCGCAAGCTTTTTCAATTTCCTGCATTTTCTTTTTTGCATCGTCTTTAGAAACATTGTGCTTCTCTTTCAGCTTGGCAAAAAATTCGTCGCGTTTGCCATCATAAAGTTTGATGGTGTCATCGCTTAAGCCGCTCCAGGTTTCTTTAATCTTTTTGTGCAGCTTTGCAGTGTTTTCTTTCGAATTTTGGTTTTGTTTCATATCTTTGTTTGTATTCTGCATGTTGATCTCCTTGATCATATTTTGGTTAAAGCCCGCCAATGCAAGGCTTGTATGATGTTTTCGCAAATGCCACATAACAATGCCATGTGCAATGAAAGCGAGAGTGTAAGGAAGTTATAAGGCTATCGCATTTCAATATCGTCACGACGTGACAAAATTTCTGATACTGTTTTTCTGAATTCTGTGGCATTGGAGATATAGGGAACGGCCAAAGTGTGCCCGCCAGTTCCGCTTACAAAAACACTTGAATAGCTCAGGAAACGTCCCGGAATTGTCGAGGCTACCTCGCTGCTTTCCACCTGGGCATAGCGCATCTGAATGATTTCCAGATTTATGATTCCTACACGAATGATTACGCGTTTGTCGGTAGCGACGAGCAACAGATAATGTTTTCTTAAATAAGCAAATATAACCATCGCTAAGATTTTGATAGATAGCGCAACGCCGAATAAAAGCAAAAGTTGCCACGGCAACTCCAACAGAAACATCAACGTCATAAAAGCTACGGCTAGGCAAAAAATGGCTATGCTTTTCCAATAAATACCTGCACTAACTTTGCCTATCAGCAGAACCTTTTCATTGGGCAATAACATGGACTTTAAAATCGCGTGAGCAGAAGACGATTCATCGGGCCGGATTCGTAATGCGTTTGTTATGGAGGCTATTTTATAATACTCTGCAGGATCCATAGGGCTTTCTGATGAACTTTAATACGCTCTATCATCAAGTCTTCGGTTTCGTCATCGGCAATGTCTTGTGCTTTGTTTTTTGCGAATTGACAACTTTCGATGACGGTTTCATTCATCTCAATCAAATTATGAACCATTCGCGTTGCTCTATCGCTTGCCTGCGCTTCCTTATTCATGGCGTTTGATGTGGTTTTGAGGGTATCGATTATTTCCTCCCCTTCAAACGGTAAAGCATAGGCGCCGAGCGCGCGAATATGCTCGGCAATGAGATCAATGGCTTGAAAGAGCTCATTATACTGCTCTTCAAAAAGCTTGTGCAGTTCTAAAAATTGCGGCCCTTCGACATTCCAGTGATAATTATGTGTGGCCAAATAGAGCCCATAGGTGCTGGAGAGCACATTTTGCAAGCTTTTGTTGAGAGAGGTTGAAGATTCCTTTGGCTTATGAAGTGTTGTTGGTTCGTTCATGATCGTCTTCCTTTATTTACGGGCTGTGTTTTTTAATACTTTAGTGCGCGTTTTTTCCCAATCTTCCATCTGCTTTTCCGCTTCCTCGCGGGCAATGCTATAATTCTTTTGAATGGTATTCGCTAACTTTTCACGGCTGCCGTTGATTTGAGCTAAATTGTCATTTGTCAGTTTGCTCCATTGTTTCTGAACATCGCCCATCAGGTCTTTCCAGTTGCCCTCAATCATGTCCGCACTTGATACGTTAT
>CAYGQP010000158.1:0-4847 GCA_964352115.1 uncultured Micavibrio sp.
AATGTTGATGAGGCTGATTTTGACAAGGGAAAAATCAATTGGCTATCCCCCGTTGGAAAGGCCCTGTTGAAGGGTGAGGTTGGCGATGTAGTGAAGGTCAAAACTGATGGTGGGATCGAGCGCATTGAGATACTGGACATTTCCTATATCATCAGCGATGTTTAAAAACGCTTTGAAGCAAGGAGATTCTATTTATGGCCACGGACAGCATTCTTCCCGAAGCACAAACGCTTGACCCGACCGATCCATATGCAAGACAACAACAAACATTTGCTGTCCTGAACAATGAGCAAATCGAACGCGCAAAAGCCTTTGGTGAGATCGAAAACTTACCAAAAGGGACCGTACTGTTTGAACATGGCGAACGCACAGTTGATTTCTTTATCGTGCTAAAGGGCAATATCGAGATTTATGAGCACCGCCGTGATGGCCAGAAAATAATAACCGTCCATGGATTTCATCAATTCACCGGTGAGCTTGACCTATTTAACGACCGCCAGATTTTGGTTGGTGGGCGCATGGGTGAAGATGGCACTGTTGTTCGTATTAACCGTGAAAACTTTAAGAGGCTGATGACAGCAGAGCCGGACATCGGAGAGGTTGTGACGCGAGCCTTTATTTTACGCCGGGTAGGTTTGATTTCGCACAAGCAGGGTTCTGTAACGGTGATTACCGACAAGGAGAATGCGGATTCCATGCGCATTGAACGTTTCATTCGGCGTAACGGATACCCCGTGGAGGTTTTGGATTGTGACCATGAAGATTGCAAACAAATTCTTGCAAAATACGACCTTACAAAAGACAAGCTACCGGCCGTGCTCATTCATCTGGGTGAACGTATTGTTATCAATCCATCAAATTATGCTTTGGCAGAGGCCTTAGGGTTAACAGAGGAAATTGACCCTGAGCATATCTTCGAAGTCGCCGTTGTTGGCGGCGGACCGGCCGGACTGTGCGCCGCAGTCTATTCCGCTTCCGAGGGGCGCGATACAATTGTGCTAGAAGGCGAAGCCCCCGGCGGACAGGCCAGTACGAGTTCAAAGATTGAGAATTATCTGGGTTTCCCAACAGGGATATCGGGGCAGGCTTTGGCTGGACGGGCGCAGGTGCAGGCCATGAAATTTGGTGCAAAACTCGCCCTGCCGCATTACGTTAAGACCTTTCAGGAACACGATGATCACTTCGCCCTCAAACTTTGCAATGGCAGCTTTGTGAAGGCCAAGGTGATTGTTGCAGCAACTGGCGCGCGCTACCGTGATCTTGAGATCGAAAATGCCAAACGTTTCATCAATGCTGGTGTGTATTATGCCGCCACGGCGATGGAAGGCCGCATCTGCGAAGGCGAAGAAATTGTGATTGTCGGCGGCGGAAATTCTGCCGGACAAGCCGCAATGCACTTATCAACCTACGCTAAACACGTCCACATGATGATCCGAAAGGAATCTTTGGCAGGATCAATGTCCAGCTATTTGATCAAGCGCATTGAATCATCGGATAAAATCACACTTCTGACCCATACAGAGCTCACGGAAATGAAGGGCGACAAACACTTGGACTCTGTCCAGTGGAAAAATTTTGAGACGGATGAAATCGTCGATAAACCCATTCGCCATGTGTTCCTGATGCTTGGGGCTGTGCCAAATTCTGATTGGCTCAAGGGCCATGTGCTCATGGATGAAAACGGCTTTATCTGTGCCGGAATTGATGTCATGGGCCGCAAGGAATGGCCGCTTGAGCGATCGCCTATGCCGCTGGAAACCAGCAAGCCCGGTATTTTTGTCGCAGGGGATATTCGCGCCGGATCAACAAAACGTGTGGCTGCCGCCGTGGGCGATGGCGGCATGAGCGTTACTAATCTACATATGTATTTGAGAAGCAACGCGGGCTAAACATTTGTTGCTTTTTTTTATCTAGTGTCAGGGTCTAGTCTCATTCAAGATTACCCCGTTTAGAAAATTCGATCCTGTAGCCATAGCAGCGACGGATACGCCGCAAGCCACACCCAGAAAAACCGGTTCAACCCAAACAAGCACGCATTGGCAAAATGAAATGCCGCCGCCACAATCATCGCAATAATTAACGTGGTTTGAGATAAAAGACTGAGTGGGAATACCAGCTCAAAAACCATGACCGCCCATGATGCAAAGAACAACAGGCGCGGCTTTTCGGCCCAGGATCTCAAGGCCTCACTGACGGGATACGCAGAAAATCGGAACACATCCTGAAGCGCCTGATCGCCCCGCCAATCCGCATTCACGATCTTCACCCAGCCTGCAATGAAGTATGACAAAACAACCTGTAATGCCAAATAGCCAAAGGCATACTCTTGGAATTGCAGGGTCGGCATAAAATGCGTCAGGCACAGACAGCATAAAATGAGCAGCCCCATGCGATCGCTGCCCCCATTGTATGGGCCTTGAAAACGCGCCAACACGAATAACGCATGGATGAGAAGTGCTAAACACGCCCAGGACGTCCAAAGATTTGCAAGAAGCAAAACGCTTAAGCCTATGCGCGGCAGGAACAGGCGACGTTCCTCCGGCGATGTTTGCACATGTTCAGCGCTTTGCTGAACAAAGGCCAGCGCAAGCAGCATTTCGGTGAGACGTATGGCAATTTCGAAATCCATCAGCCAGCCTCCTCGCTTAGCGGATATGGATCAGAGATAAACATGATCTCACTGTGCAGCGTTTCTCCTTCACGGCGAATAAAAACAAGGCGAAACTTCATGAATCCTTCCTGCTCAGCCTTTAGCTCAAGGCAAATGCGCGCGGCAATTTCAGTTTTGCTGTGTGCGGTAGGGTTTTCCATGATACGTTCAGCGCAACTGACCAGAAATAAAGATTCATTCCATCGCGAATTAGATGTCATGCGCTTCAGCATTGTTATAAGCGATACATGCTGTGGCCTTGGTCTGAATTCCTGCCAGTGCGTTGGCGTTTCTTTCTCATTTGAAATTATAGAAAATTCAATACGCGGAGATGCCGTCACCCGATCAAAAAAACGCCAAGATGGTATGATGGCTGGTAAAAGGAGTTTTAGGCCCTCAATCATCGCCCTTCACTCTGCTCCAAATTTCTGATAAACGGCACGCGCATCATCCAAAGCGCAAAATTTCTGCCGTCACGTAGAACCGGATAGAGCATTGATGACACCTTCGAGGATTGAAAAAGCCATGCGGTGATGCGGTTGAACAGCCCTGATTTGGTGCTCATCAGAGCAAGAATATGAATAGCGTCAGCGCCGTAATACAGATCATCGCCGACCTTCACGACCATGCCCTGATCAATGTCCAAACCGAGCGCCGTGATCTCATCCATAATTGCGGAAGGCTGACGTGCGTCTATCAACCTAACCTCCCCCACCGCCTCACGAATACGCACAAGATTGCAATAGCTGCGGCAGAATGGGCAACGATCATCATAGACAACGTATACCGGGTTATTCTTTTTCATCATTGATATTTAATCTATCTGCCGCATAAAAAAAAGCCGCACCATTGAAGATGCGGCTTTTTCGATGCTGAATAAATCTTAATTAAGCAGCGACGGCAAACTTTGCGTCCTTGCGAGGCCATGATGAAAACTTCATCACAGATTCAGGCACATTACAAACTGTCGCGATCAAGCGCGCTGATACCAAGTAAGGATCAGCATTCGCGCCCGGGCGACGATCTTCGAAATAGCCATAGCCCTTTTGAGCAACCTGCTGAGGAATACGGATTGAACATCCACGGTCCGCATCACCAACCTTAAAGGTGTTGATATCGCATGTCTCATGATCACCAGTCAGGCGCTCATCAAGATCTGCACCGTAAAGCGCGATGTGCTTTTCGTGGGTTTTTTCAAGAGCCTTCATTGCCGCTTCAATAGCCGCTTTTCCTTTAACTTTGTCGCGAATATCGTTTGTAGAGAAATTGGCATGCATTCCTGCACCATTCCAATCACCCTTAACTGGCTTGTTATCAAGCGTAACAGAAATGCCAAACTCTTCGGATGCACGGTACATAATCCAGCGCGCCAACCATGTTTGATCACTTACTTTCAGGGCTGAACCTGGCTCATTAGGGTCGCCGCGGTAACCGATCTGGAATTCCCACTGACCTGGCATCACTTCGGCGTTTAGACCGTAATACATGAGGCCCGCATCAAGACAGAGGCGTGCATGCTCTTCAGCAAGTTCACGGCCAAATACTTCATCCGTACCTACACCACAATAGTAAGGCCCCTGAGGAGCTGGAAAACCATGTTCAGGCCAGCCAAGTGGTGTGCGGCCTTCGAACATTGTGTATTCTTGCTCGAGTCCAATCCATGGATCTTGCTCAGCTCCACCGGCCTCCAGAACAGCACGGAGTTGCGCGCGTGAATTTGATTCATGCGGTGTTCCGTCGGGGTTGTTCACTTCGCACATCACGAGGAAATTGCCCTCGCCGCGAAACGGGTCAGTGATATATTCAACAGGCATCAGCAAGCAATCTGAATCATCGCCAGTTGCCTGATTTGTTGAGGATCCGTCGTAGCTCCACTCTGGGAAGTCTTCTATTGAAGGGTTTTCACCAACGTTTACAGCGCGGGTTTTTGAACGAAGAAAGCGCGTCGGCACTGCGCCATCAAGCCAGATATATTCGGCTAAAGTAAAGTTTGACATAGAAATGTCTCTCCTTTTTGAGGTTGTCTATTTTGTTGTTAATACCCGTGTTCTATAGAGTTTGAAAATAAATTGCAAGCCCCTAAGTTTTCTGCTAGCAAAAAACAATAAGTTTTTGAGGGTTGAATGGAAATTTAATTTTAATAAACTCACATCAACCCGCATTAATATGATCAAAAAAATTTTTTTTATTCAAAATT
>CAYGQP010000159.1:0-4842 GCA_964352115.1 uncultured Micavibrio sp.
TCATCGCGCTCATCGTCCCGGACTTTGGAGATCAAATCCGCAGTATCTGCGGCGCCCAGCTCATCAAGGGCCGCATGAACGGTATCGGAATCCTGAGCTTTTACCGCGTCAGTAATATCCCGAATCTCTTCATCACTGAGGTGAACGCTCATGTCCTCACTCAGCTCTTGAGCGATGTCGTTCTCCATATCTTCTTGATGAATGGTGTTTGTCATGACGGCCAATGGGGTTCGGGGTGACATTATCAGCGTGCGAGCACTGAAGCACTATAACACTGCAAAAGCAAGCCTTCTAGAGGGCCGCGTGCAATTATAATTTTGTCGTAACTGAATGCTGCCAGAAGGCCCAAATTAGCCCTAGAGGTGTCCAACCAAGCGCGGCTTATTGTCCTCGGTTAAATCTTCCTGTGCGATCTGTGCGCCAACGCACGAAAGCGCTGTCATATTCACAATTCCGCGCGCTGAAATCGCTGGCGTCAGTATATGCGCCGGACGCGCTGCGCCTAAAAGAACGGGTCCAATGCTGATGCCGTTCGCCAAGGTCTTCACCATATTGAACGCAATGTTTGCTGATTCAATGTTGGGCATGATGAACAGGTTCGCAGATCCCGAAAGCACAGAATTGGGCATAATTTGTTTACGGATGTTCTCAGACAGCGCAGAGTCGCCATGCATCTCCCCATCAATCTCTAGCTCAGGATCGCGGCGGCGAAGGTCAGCGACGGCTGCGCGCATTTTGTAGGCTGATTCATCGTCGCTTGAGCCAAAGTTGGAATGCGACAGCAACGCCACCTTTGGCGTGATCCCAAAGCGACGGACTTCCTCAGCGGCCAACAAAGTCATCTCGGAAATTTCTGCAATACTTGGGTTTGGATTAATCTGCGTGTCACAGAAAAAATATGTCCCACGAGAGAGAATAAGCGCATTCAACGCTGCGGGTGTTTCAACGCCTGGCTTAAGGCCGATAATATCAATGACATCTTGAATATGGTCATGATATTTGCCGGTTGTACCGCAAATCACGGCATCGGCTTCGCCTTTGTGAACCATTAACGACCCGATAACGGTCGTGTTCGTCCGCAATGTTGTTTTTGCATCCGACGGCGTGACGCCGCGGCGCTCCATAATACGGTGATAGGTTTGCCAATAATCCTTGTATCGCGGATCATTTTCCGGATCGATGAGCATGACATCATCATCCAGACCAAAACGAAGCCCAAGACGCTTGATGCGCATCTCGATGACCTTACGGCGGCCGATAAGAATGGGCTCGGCTAGTCCTTCGTCCAAAACATTTTGTGTGGCTTGTAACGTCCGGTCTTGTTCTCCTTCGCAGTAAACAACGCGCCTTGGGTTTTCCTGCGCACGTGTGTAAACAGGCGTCATCACAAGCTGAGAGCGGATAAAGAATTGCTTCAGGCGCTGTTCATAGGCTTCAAAGTCCTCAATCGGACGGCGGGCAACGCCGCTTTTCATGGCGGCCTTGGCAACGGCAATCGGAATATCAACAATCAAACGCGGGTCGAAAGGTTTGGGAATAAGATAATCAGGCCCAAATTCCAGTGTTTCATCCCTGTAAACGCTGGCCACTTCTGCGATGGCTTCCTTGCGGGCGAGGGCGGCAATCGCATCAACGCAGGCCAGTTTCATATCTTCGTTAATTTCTGTTGCTCCTACATCCAGCGCGCCGCGGAAAATAAACGGGAAGCACAAAACGTTATTTACCTGATTTGGATAATCAGAACGACCTGTACATACGATGCAATTCGGCTGCGCTTCCTTTGATTCCTCGGGCATAATTTCGGGTGTCGGATTCGCAAGCGTAAGCATCAACGGAGAATCGGCCATGTTTTTGCCCCATTCTTTCTTCACTGCACCGGCAGCGGACAGACCAAGGAACACATCCGCGCCATTCAGCGCATCTTCAAGCGTGCGAGCATTTGTGCTGCTGGCGAAGGCCTCTTTTTGAGGGTCCATGCTATCTTGACGGCCCTTATAGACAACGCCTTGACGATCACAAACGATAATATTCTCGCGCTTTAGTCCAGCGTGAACAAGCAGATTCAAACAAGCAATCGCGGATGCTCCCGCGCCGGATGTCACAAGGCGAATATCTTCGATTTTTCGGCCAGACCATTCGATCCAGTTCCTGAACGCTGCAGTAACGATAATCGCGGTTCCATGCTGATCATCATGGAATACAGGAATATTCATGCGTTCCTTCAGACGGCGTTCAATCTCAAAACACTCAGGAGCCTTGATGTCCTCAAGGTTGATCCCGCCAAAGGTTGGCTCCATAGAGGCCACGGCGTCTACGAACTTGTCGATATTTTCTTCGTCAATTTCAATATCAAAGGAATCAATGTTGGCGAATTTTTTAAACAGAACGGATTTACCCTCCATCACTGGCTTGGAGGCAAGTGCGCCAATGTTTCCTAGGCCCAGAACAGCAGTTCCGTTTGTGATGACGGCAACAAGATTACCTTTTGTTGTATAATCGTAAGCCTTTAGGGGGTCTTCTGCAATTTCCTCACACGGCACGGCTACGCCAGGGGAATAAGCCAGAGCAAGGTCATTTTGAGTCGCCATGGGCTTTGTGGGCATGATGGTTAATTTTCCTGGTCGATCGCAGCTGTGATAATCAAGCGCGCTCTGACGGAATGCTTTTTCCTGAGCTTCTTTTTCTTTTGCTGATTTTGGGGCGGGTTTAGATGGTTTTTTTGATTTGGCCATAGATCCGGATATCTCAATGTTTATAAAGTTTTATATCATTTTGGTGCGGCCGAGAGGACTTGAACCTCCGCACAACTATGTTGTGCTTTTTATAATTAAAGTGGAGGTCCACTTCATCCAGCCTTTTGCTTACATCCCCCGGTAAGCGACGGTTTTTGGTGCGGCCGAGAGGACTTGAACCTCCACGGGATTTAACTCCCACAGCGACCTCAACGCTGCGCGTCTACCAATTCCGCCACGGCCGCAAACCATATAATTGATAGGTGCTGAAGGTGATAGCAAACCCTTATACCTTTGTCTATAAGCAGATGCATTGCATTGCCACAAAAATACTCTTAAAACGGCATGATTATGATTGACTTTCTCGTGAGCAAAGATTTGGTCCCCTATGAGGATGCGCTGTTGGAAATGGATTCGCGCGTGAAGGCTATTCATGAGGGCACGGCCAATGAAGCAATCTGGCTTCTGGAACACCCTCCGATTTATACTGCGGGCACCAGCGCGAATGAGATCGATCTGCGCAATCCCCAATTTCCGGTCTATGCAACCGGGCGCGGCGGGCAGTATACCTATCATGGGCCCGGACAACGCATCGCTTATGTTATGCTTGATCTTAAAAAACGTCAAAAACATCCTGATGTTAAACGCTTTGTCTGTAATCTGGAGGCATGGATAATAAAGGCTTTGGCGGATTTTGGCGTAAAGGGCGAGCGCCGGGAGGGGCGCATCGGCATTTGGGTGAATAGTGATACAGGAGAGAGCAAAATTGCAGCCATTGGTGTGCGGGTGCGTCACTGGATTACGCTTCACGGGGTTTCGATTAATGTGAATCCTGATTTATCACATTTCGAGGGCATCATTCCCTGTGGCATTTCTGAACATGGCGTAACATCGCTGAAAGCCTTAGGAAAACAAGCCTCTATGAAAAATTTAGATGAAAAGCTTGAATTCCATAAAGATGTTTTGCTAGATTTCTAAATGTTATCGCAAATAAAGTTTGAGTAATATATCAAAGCCTATGCATCAAATTGAAAGCCCAATCATCTATATTCCCGATCCTAAATTACCTGTTTTAAGGGAGAAACAGGGGCGCAGTCCAGAAATTCAGCTATCCGAGAATTTTTACTTTGTATCACAAACAGCGATCTTGTCATTAAGCGAAGATGGTCCTGAAGATGTTGCTGTATATCAGGCTATGCGGCTAGATGAACCCTTGCATCTTGCGGGTGTAAAAAAATCAGTTTTGACTTGGAATGGAGTTGATAAGCCAGAGTATTTTGATGGTTGGATGAATTTTATCGATGAAGTTCCTAAAACGCAACCTGAAGGCTCTCTTATTGTTCGTAGAGTGTTCAGTAAAGCCGCAGGCATGGTTGTTGAGCCAGAATGGTATGCGCTTGATCCTCAACAAATTTCATATCAACCTCTGTTTCGGGCCGAAGCTTGGATTAGAGAAGGGGCTATTGTTGATTATGATCCTGATAATGTTATTCCTTTGACCGCTGATATAAGCATTGCTAGAGCTCGTTTGAAAAGATGGAATGATCCACATCAATCTGAAGAGCATGAGAAAGATTTGCAAATAGCTTAATCCGCGGCCAGTTCAACCAATTGCGCGCTGACATAATCACTGCAAAAGGCGATCAGCTTGATCATATCGGCCTTTAATGCACTGAAGTTCCTGTTTTTTTCATGGGTTTCTTCATCCATATACAAGGCCTTGTTGACCTCAATTTGCAAAGAATGACGGCCGCGCTTCGGATTAGCGTAGCGCTCCACAAGCTCAACGCCCTTAAAAGGATCATTCAGCGTCACGGTATAGCCTAAACCTCTCAGGAAATCGCGCATTGCATGGGTGAAATCAATATCGCAGGTCTTGCCGTCCTGATCACCCAGAACAAAATCGCTCGCCTTTGCGGCATTGCCAATAAGGCCAATCGGCTGCTTTGGTGTTGCGCTGGAGGAGGGCATGGAATGGCAGTTGATATGCCAGACCTGTCCGAAGTTGTAATGTGTCTCCTCAATCAAGTCCCCTAAAGCCTTGTGATAGGGTTTATAATATTTTTCGATACGGTGAATAACGTCTTCGGCGCTGAGCGGTTTTTTATAG
>CAYGQP010000160.1:0-4837 GCA_964352115.1 uncultured Micavibrio sp.
TCGCATTACCATGAATGCGGCCTTTATGTTGCTTACGATGTTTAAACTTCTTTGGGCTTAACATGCCATTTTCCTTTTACTTTTCATTCATCGTGCCAGAGCACAGGACAAAAAAATCTCTCTCACATGGACTTTTCTTTTAAAAAAAGAGAGTTCCCATATGGTTAAAGGTATTAAACCTTTTATGAATTTGCGGCTTTATATCGCATTACTGAATAAAAGCCAAGAACTTTTTTGCGTTCTCGTCGCGGTCTTAACCAAGTTTCCCGGTTAGCCGCGAGGAGCACCGCCTTGAGTATCGGCCAAACGCTTGTCACGAGCCATTGGATCATGCTCCATAATATCGCCTTTATAAAGCCAAACCTTCACACCAATAATTCCAAATGTTGTAAGGGCTTCAGCGAAACCGTAATCCATATCGGCGCGCAAAGTATGAAGAGGCACACGACCTTCGCGGTACCATTCCGTACGCGCAATATCAGCGCCGCCCAAACGACCAGACACATTAATACGAATACCTTGTGAGCCATAACGAAGAGCGTTTTGAACTGCGCGCTTCATCGCACGGCGGAAAGAAACACGACGCTCCAGCTGTTGTGCAACACCTTCGGCGGCCAGCTGCGCATCAATTTCAGGCTTGCGCACTTCAACAATGTTCAAGGAAACATCGCTGCCAGCAATACTTGATAGATTGCCACGAAGCTTTTCAATATCCGCACCTTTTTTACCGATGATCACACCAGGGCGCGCTGTATGCACTGTAACGCGTGTGTTTTTTGCAGCGCGCTCGATGATCACTTTTGAAATACCGGCCGGCTTCAAACGCTCAGCAATATATTCGCGCAGTTTGAGATCCTCAACCAGCTTCTCGCCATAGTCCTTGCCTGCATACCAGCGGCTATCCCATGTGCGGTTAATTCCAACCCGAAGGCCTATTGGATTAATCTTCTGACCCATATTCTTTAAGCTCCTTTACCAGCTTCGTCAGCTTCCTTAACGACAATCGTCATGTTGCTGAATTTCTTTTCGATACGTGCACTGCGGCCACGGGCGCGGGCGCGGAAACGCTTCATTTTGATTTGCTTGCCCACAAACGCTTCGGACACCACCAAACGATCAACATCCAGACCATGGTTGTTCTCTGCATTGGCAACGGCGGATTGTAACAGCTTACGGACATCGCCCGCAATACGGCGTTTGGAAAATTCCAAATCCGTCAAAGCGCGTGATGCGCTTTTGCCACGAATAGTCTGCGCCACCAGGTTCAGCTTCTGTGCACTTGTACGCAGGTACTTGCCAAATGCTCTGGCTTCATTATCCTTCGTACGGCTTTCGTTTTTCTCTTGTCCCATGATTGAGCTCTCTTCCTATGTCAAACCTTAATCTATTAAGTTTTCTTATCTGCGCCGTGACCAGTATATTTACGGGTCGGAGCGAATTCACCGAGCTTGTGACCGATCATCTGATCTGTCACCAAAACGGGAATAAATTTGTTTCCGTTGTGAACGCCAAACGTTAAGCCAATCATATTCGGCAAAATCGTTGAGCGACGTGACCAAGTTTTGATCACACCTTTAATTTCACCCTTGCGGGCTTTTTCGACCTTACCGAGAAGACTTCTCTCAACAAACGGTCCTTTCCAAAGTGCTCTAGCCATTCTTCAAATGCTCCTATTTCTTCAATTCTTACTTACGGCTCTTACGACGACGAATAATCAACTTATCGCTGTCCTTGCCTTTTTTGCGTGTCTTGTACCCCTTGGTTGGCTTACCCCATGGCGTACATGGGTGGCGTCCACCAGCGGATTTCCCTTCACCACCACCGTGAGGGTGATCAAGAGGGTTCATCACAACACCACGAACAGCGGGGCGCTTACCCTTCCAACGTGTCCGGCCAGCCTTACCATCGTTAGTGTTCATGTGATCCGGGTTTGAAACCGCGCCCACAGTCGCCATGCACTCACCGCGCACCAAACGAAGTTCACCAGATGTCAACTTCACCTGCGCGTAACCCTGGTCACGACCAACAAGTTGACCAAATGTTCCGGCTGAACGGATCATCTGTCCACCCTTACCGGGCTTCATTTCGATATTATGAATGATTGTACCAACAGGCATATTTTTCAAACGCATCGCATTACCAGGCTTCACGTCAGTCTTCTCGCCAGCTACAATTTTATCACCAGCCGCCAAGCGCTGAGGCGCAAGAATGTAACGCTTTTCGCCATCTTCATACTCAACCAGGGCAATGTACGCTGTGCGGTTTGGGTCATATTCCAAACGTAGAACGGTCGCTTCCATATCGAACTTGTCGCGCTTCCAATCAATGAAACGGTAACGACGCTTATGGCCACCACCAATATGGCGGGCTGTCATACGACCATGGTTATTACGTCCACCGGACTTTGTCAGTCCCTCGGTCAAGGCCTTCTCAGGCTTGCCCTTGTGCAATTGACTACGATCAACCTGTACCAGCTGACGCTGGCCTGGTGATCTAGGTTTAAACTTCTTTAATGCCATTTTTCTTCTTCCTTTTATTTACCCGATATCGGTGGGCACCATAGTTTGGTTCATTAAATCCCTGTTTCCATGTCGATGGTTTGACCTTCTTTGAGAGTCACAACCGCCTTCTTGAAATCGCTTCGACGGCCAACAATGCCTTTAAAGCGCTTGTTCTTACCCTTCTGGATCATCGTATTCACGCCCTTCACTTCAACACCAAACAGCGTTTCTACCGCTTGCTTGATCTTCGGCTTTGTTGCCGTCTTTGGCACCTTGAACGTCACCTGACCATGCTCTGATCCCAGTGTCGCTTTTTCTGTGATGTGGGGATGAGAAATAATCTCATACATCCATTCAGCAGCTTCTGTCTTTTTCTTCGCAGCCATGGTTCTTATCCTTTAAGCTTTTCTGTCAAATTCTTTACCGCATCCTTCGTCAGTACCAACGTGTCGCGACGAATAATGTCATACACGTTTGCACCTTGTGACGGAAGAACGTCGATACGAGGCAAATTTGCTGTTGCGCGGGCGAAATTCACATCGATCTCTTCACCGCCAACAATCAACGCTGACGTCAGACCAAACTTTGCAAGGGCAGCAGCCATTGGTTTAGTCTTGTGATCTTTGGCCTTTGCATCATCAAGAATTATTAATTTGCCCTCGGCAGCTTTCGCTGACAACGCGGTCTTCAGAGCCAGCATACGCTGCTTCTTGTTCATGTCCTTGGCATGTGAACGAACAACAGGACCAAACACTGTGGCACCGCCACGGTCGATGTTACGCTTCAAGTCACCAGCACGCGCGCGGCCAGTTCCTTTTTGTGCCCAGGGCTTCTTGCCCGTTCCACGAATTTCGTGACGTTGCTTCACCTTGTGATTACCGCTGCGGCGTTTTGCCAATTGGTAATTCACCATCATGTGAATGATGCTTTGTTTAACCTCAACACCAAAGACAGCATCATCCAATGTGATATCGCCGGCTTCCTTGTTTTCTAATGTTTTCACTGCGAGTTTCATTATTTTTTCTCCTCATCCGAAGCATCTTTCGCGGCTTCTTCTTTCGGGGCTTCAGCTTTTGGCTCTTCTTGAGGGGCATCTTCAACCTTTGCGTCTTGCGCATCAGCTTCAGTTGTTTCTTCTTCAGCCTTCGGCTCTTCTTTTTCTTTTGCAGCAGGAGCGGCAGATGCCTTCAAACCAGCTGGCAATGGAACATCAGCAGGAAGAGGTCTCTTCACAGCGTCATTAATAACAACCCAAGCTGATGTTGCGCCCGGTACGGCACCTTTCACCAAAATCAGGTTATATTCTTCGTCCACGGCAACGACTTGCAGGTTCTGTGTTGTAACACGCTCATTACCCATTTGTCCGGCCATCTTCTTACCTTTGAAGACTTTACCAGGATCTTGACACTGACCCGTAGACCCATGTGCACGGTGAGAAACAGACACACCATGTGATGCACGCATTCCACCAAAGTTGTGACGCTTCATCGCTCCAGCAAAACCTTTACCCTTGGACGTTGCAGTTACATCAACAAACTGACCAGCAATAAAGTGATTAACGCTCAGCTCTGCACCAACTTCTAAAACGTTCTCGTTGGATACGCGGAACTCAACAAGCTTCTTCTTTGGCTCAACCTTGGCTTTCGCAAAGTGACCGCGGTTCGCTTTTGACGTGCGCTTAACCTTGGCCTTGCCCGCACCAAGCTGAACAGCAACATAACCATCCGTCTCTTGGTTACGAACAGCAATAACCTGACACTCGTCCACTTTCAGGACGGTCACGGGAATGTGACGACCGTCTTCATCGAAGATCCGAGTCATCCCTTCTTTACGTGCAATTAATCCAGTTCTCATTTTTTCTTCCTTTCTAGAGGTTGTTCATGGCACTGCGCCAGGAGCAACATAGTCATCAAAGCCTTAAGCCGCAGCTGCTGGCATTTGACCAATTTTGATTTCAACATCCACACCGGCAGGCAAATCAAGCTTCATCAAAGCATCGATTGTCTGTGGCGTTGGTTCGACAATGTCCAAAAGACGTTTATGCGTCCGCATTTCAAACTGCTCCTGAGAGCCCTTGTTCACATGCGGTGAGCGAATAACGGAAAATTTCTTAATCCGGTTTGGCAATGGCACAGGGCCACGTACGCCTGCGCCTGTGCGCTTCGCTGTGTTCACAATCTCAGCCGTCGCCGTATCCAAAATACGGTGATCGAAAGCTTTAAGTGTGATGCGTATACTCTGTGCGTCCATTTTTCTTTTCCTTATACTCTCTTGCTTAAACTCTTACTCGACGATTTTGGAGACGACACCGGCGCCGACTGTGCGGCCACCTTCAC
>CAYGQP010000161.1:0-1268 GCA_964352115.1 uncultured Micavibrio sp.
CCATGGCTTCCTGTTTAGCCTTTGCAGTTGTTTTTGCGCCTGTTTCGCCGGGCACAGGTGTTGGCGTTGATGGGGCCGCAGCGACTGCTTTTGGTTCAGGGGCCGGTGTCGGCGCTGCTTTTGCATCGCGCATGTCAGTTTTTGGCGATGGCGTGCCAGCCATGCAACGCTCAAAGCCTTCTGTGGCTTGGCCGAAGCCGACTAGATAGAAGCGGAACTCGTTGCCTTCAACGTTGATGTCTAAAACCGCTGATTGTTGAGCGGATTTGTAGAAGTCTTTTTCATTACCAAGGCCAACACGGAGCGTGCTGTCGTTGATGGCTTGACCTTTGATGGTTTTATTCACGTGACCGGGAATGTTAAAGGCAACATCGTATTTTTCATTTTGGGTGAACACGGGCTGACGAAAATCAATGTTGATACTTTGAACCCACTTGTCCGTGCCGTTAAACTGAAGCACAAAGCCGTTGTTGAACTCGCTTTCGATGAAACAATCACGAAGGCCTGCGGCGCTTTTTTCCTCGGCAATCTGCCATGGTTGTGCGGGGTAGAAGGAAAGATCTGGCCCCTTTGGCTGCGCGTGAAGTGGGGCGGAGAAAATGCTGGCTGTCATGAACACTGCGGCGCCTAGCAAAGAAGCTTTAAGGGATGATTTGATCATTACTGGTATTCCTAATGGGCTGTATGAAGAGAAGATTCGAATTTCTACACGAATAAGGCTAACACTCGACAAACACGCTCGCAAACATTTTTAGGAAAACGCGGCTCTTTGCCTGTGGGGATAATTTAAAGCGCAGACAGGGGATGTTTTTTTATTCAAAAAACTCTATACTTCTGTTCATGAGCATAGAGACCGTTACTGAAAAAATTAAACAAAAAATGAGCCTTGCCTCCGGGATCAATGCCAAAGTCAAATTTGATTTTGGGGATGACGGTGTTGTTTTGGTGGATGCCACTCAAAGCCCACCATTAATCAGCAATGAAGATGGTGAGGCGGATGTCGCATTGATTACATCGCTTGATACGTTCAAGGCTATCGCCAATGGCACGCAAGACCCCAATATGGCCTTTATGATGGGCAAGCTTAAGGTGAAGGGCTCCATGGGCCTCGCGATGAAGCTCAATAGTATCCTTGAAGATTGATGATTTGAGGAAATAGGCGATGAATTTATATTTCCGTCTGCTCTATGTTCTTATTTCTTCCTGTTTCCGTCCAAAAATTGACAATATTCTTGATCATTCCTGTGTGAATCTTCGCGTATTGCCAA
>CAYGQP010000161.1:1278-4792 GCA_964352115.1 uncultured Micavibrio sp.
ACACTTATGGATTTGGGGCGTTTTGATTTGATCATGCGATCCGGCCTTTTGCGCATGATGTTGAAACAAAAATCTGTGCCGATTTTGGCGTCACTGAAAATCAGGTTTCGCATCGAGCTGAAGCCGTTTCAAGCCTACGGTCTGGAAACTCGTGTTTTGTGCTGGGATGAAAAATGGGTGTATATGGAGCAGCGCTTTATCATTCGCTCTGGCGCTAAAAAAGGCGCCGTGGCGGCAATTGCGATCGTCAAGGGTGGGTTTTACGATAATAAAGCCAAAGCAACATTGCCGACACAGAATCTACTGGATGCTTTGGGCATGGAGTCTCAGAGCCCTGAATTTCCCGATCATGTTATTGAATGGCAAAGGGCTGAGGATTCGTTGAAGGCTGTCACAGCCAAAAAGGTCGCATAGAAAGCGTGAGCACTGCTCATGAAAAAAGCCGCCCAGTGTATGAGCGGCTTTTTGTATGTCTTCTTAAAAGAGTATTTTAGAATTTGTATGTCGCAGCAACCGCGAAGATGGCAACACTGCCTTCGGTGTCGGCCTTTACGCTCGTGGCTGTGGCTGCACTAAAGGTGTTGTTTCTGGTGACATTTACCTCTTGGTCATCGATGAAGATGTACGTTGCGGCCATGTCCAGATTCCAGTTTTGGTTCATGTTGTATGTTGCACCACCGGCAATCCATGTGCGGTCACCATCAGGTGTTCTGGTTGTTCTGTATTCGTCGGTTGTTGGTGTTTCGTCGAACTGAACACCTCCACGGAATGTCCAGTCGTCAGAATATTCATATTCCCCACCAACGGCAAAAGCCCATGTTGTTTGATAGTTTTGAGTAATGGTTGAGAATGTTTCACCGGCCGCTACAGTAACACCGCCGCCAAGGATGCTAAACCCTTGATCAGCTGTGGTTGCAATCGATTCAAAATTGTTCCATCCAAACCATGTGGCTTGACCGTGAAGTTTCAGTTTATCGTTATACTGGTGGCTGAGGCCAAAAGTAGCGATATCCGGCAAGTCAAGGTCCGCGCGGCCATCAACGCTGAAGTCTGCAGTGCCTGTTCCTACGGTTGAGACACGGCCTTCCAACTCATGCTTGACTGCGGATCTATAACTCGCACCAAACATTGTGCGATCTGTGATGTGGTATTGCAGGCCCAAAGTATATCCAACAGACCAATCATCGCCCTCAAGTGTGGCAAGCCCCTCTGTTGTGCCGTTTACAGATGCGGCGTTTGTGAGTTCAGCATCGGCGTATTGAATGTTAATACCACCACCTACAGAAAGACGATCATTCACCTTGTAAGCCAGAGAGGGCTGTATGTCGATGGTCAGAAGTTCTGTTTTGAGTGAGTCAAAGCGACCAAAAAAGTCATCGTCGTATTCATTGGCTAACCCGAAAGGTGCAGAAATTCCGATACCGGCCCATAGCTGATCATTGATTTTGTATGTCGCAAAGCCGTTAGGTACGGGTGTTGGGTCGTAAGGATTTCCGCCATCCTGTCCAACAATCGCGCCACCACCAACAGTGGTTGATCCTGTGTTTTCCAGGTCTGCGCTAGGGACGATCAGGTGAGCGCCTAATTGCGCCTGATTTCCGTTAAGCTTTGTCATCCCGGCCGGATTGAAGTAAACAGTACTTGCGTCATTTAGGTTGGTTACCGAGCCTGAAAAGGCTGAACCTAAACCAGAAACGGATTGTTCTTGGATATAAAACCCGGCGGCGTTGGCGCTCATAGGCGCTAGGGCTAGGCCGAGAAGGGCGGTTGAAAGTAAGAGTTGTTTTCTCATGGTGGTCTCCCAAAGAAGGTTATGAATCACAAATTTTAAACACGTACTCTCAAGCTACGTAAAAAAAGAGCGTGAATATAGGGGTCTTCTGTGATGCGATGCACAAAACCGCTATTTGTGATGCATTTATGCAACAAGTGTTTATGTGCCTTCGGTATCGGAATCTGAGTCTGAGTTTTTCGGGAGGCGGCTCAGGATGTCCTGTGTCATAAAGTCCACACTATCCTTGATGCGGTATATGGACATCAGCTTATTGTCGGGGCTCATAAGATACGTAAAGGATGAGTGATCCACGGTGTAATCCTGCATGCCCTCTTCCTGGACTTTTGTTGCGAAAATCCGGTAGCTGCGGGTTACGAAATCAATTTGAGGTTGTGTGCCGGTCAGGCCGATAAGGTTTTCATTTTGGAACAGTTTCACATACTCATGCATGACTTCGGGCGTGTCACGCTCCGGGTCTATGGTGATGAATAAGGGTTGGATATCGTCTGCGGCCGGACCAAGCTCCTTTAAAACGCGCACCATTTTTTGAAGCTCAGTCGGGCAGATCGCCGGGCAGTAGGTGAATCCGAAATAGATGAGCTTATGTTTGTCCTCATAATCTTTTTCCGTGACTTCATTGCCATTGTGATCGATCAGATTAAATGGTCCGCCAATATTCAGACCAGCAATTTGTGACACTGGGCGCTCAATGGTTTGTCCGGGTTTGGGTGTGATTTGCGCCATGCGATTTTGGATTTGGTAAAATGTGATCCCGCCCATAATGGCGAAGGCGAGCAGACATAAAATCGCGGTGCGCTTGAGACGGTTTTTGATGTTTTGGTTCATGATCACTTTGCCTTGTTTTATCTCAGAAGATATGTAAGGTTTCACTCATCAAATGTAAATAACCTTCGGGGTGCTGGCCGTATTTTTTCTGCGCTGGCTGAGAGTAAACCCGTTGAACCTGATCAGCTTATGCTGCGTAGGGAAAGGATGAACGGTCGATGCCGCATATTATTGTTGAATATTCCGAAAACTTGTCACGGGTGAACATCCCTGTTTTGCTCAGCGAGCTGCATGAAACATTGGCGGAGCAGGAAACTATAGACATCTCGCAAATCAAGACCCGCGCGCATATGATCCCCGAAGATCATATCGTGATTGGCACACCGGAGGATTATGATGAGCTGCTGCATATCGTCATCAAGCTTTTGCCTGGGCGCGATGTGGCGTTAAAGCGCAAAATGGCCGGTGCGCTGTTTGGCGTGGCATGCGGCGCGGTGCGATCCGAATATCAGAACTGCTCCGTTACTGTTGAGGTGGTTGAGCTGGACGCCGAAACCTACACAAAATAACGCTTGGAAATTCTAAAAAGCAATAACCACGAAAGGACGACTATCATGTCACCCAAAGATCACACAAAATCACAAGAAGCCGCTCAAAAAACGGTTGGTGTTTGCCCATCTACGACGCATGTCACGCGCGGGCCATTGCCGGCCTCGAAGAAAGTATACGTGGGAGATCTGAAGGTGCCGATGCGCGAGATTTCGCTGAGCAACGGCAAGAGCCTGACCGTCTACGATACATCCGGCCCCTATACGGACAATGAAGCCGCGCTGGACATTATGCGCGGCCTGCCGAAGACTCGCGAGCAATGGGTGCTGGAGCGCGGAGATGTTGAGCGCGTTGAAGGGCGCGGCGTCAAGGCGATTGATAACGGCTACCGGTCTGAGGAAGTCA
>CAYGQP010000162.1:0-3034 GCA_964352115.1 uncultured Micavibrio sp.
ATGCCGAGCATGCCCAGCCATTGTTTGTCATCCGCCGGATAAGCGCCAAGGCCCATCAGCGTTGAGGTAATCGGAAATCCGGTAAGGCGAACAAGCTCGCGCAACAATTCCGAAGCCTCCGGCCCGGCATTGATCACGCCACCGCCGGTATAAAATACAGGTTGCTTGGCATTGGCCATCAGCTCAACCGCGGCCTCGATTGCCCCCATGTCCGGCTGTGTGCGGGGCTGATAACGCTTAATGCTGGTTGTGTTTTCGGCCGTGGTGTATGTGCCCTTGTCGAACTGTATGTCCTTCGGGATGTCAATGAGTACAGGGCCAGGGCGCCCCGTTTTTGCAACATGAAACGCATCATGAACAGTTTTCGCCAAATCATCGGCGTTTTTCACCAAATAGTTATGCTTCGTACAGGGCCGTGTGATCCCGGTTGTATCGGCTTCCTGAAAGGCATCTGTGCCGATCATAAATGTCGGAACCTGCCCCGAAATACAAATGATGGGAATAGAATCCAAGAGCGCATCGGTCAAACCCGTAACCGCATTGGTCGCGCCGGGGCCGGACGTCACAAGACACACGCCGACCTTGCCGGTTGACCGGGCATAACCCTCGGCTGCGTGCGCTGCGCCTTGTTCATGACGGCAGAGGATGTGCTTAATCTTATTCTGCTGGAACAGCGCATCATACAGGGGCAATACCGCGCCGCCGGGATAGCCGAAAATTCGGTCAACGCCTTGCTCAATCAGCGCATCAATCACCAGTTCAGCACCCGTTCTTTTCTTCGGCGTTTTGATCGCTTTGTCCGGTGAGGCTTTCTTGGCTTTTTGTTTTGCGTCTGTGGTGCTCATTTCTTTAGTCCTGTTTTAGTGTTTTGGTAATAAAAAACGCCCTGGGAATATCCGAGGGCGCTGCGTATTTGTTCCGGCATATCTCTAGGCCCGCAGCGCTCCCGAGAGCAGCACAACGTTAAGAACAATAACTAAACCTGAATTCTTTGCAATATTCATATGCGCATTATTACGGGTTTTTGTGAGCGGGTGCAATAAAATTTTTGATCGTAATTTTTAATGACTCTTTAATAATCGGGTTAACGTCCAGGAGGAAGCATGCCTATTCGCTTTTGGTGTCTGGAATTAAAAAGGGCAGGATCTAGCTGTTCAAGCTTCCTACGCAAAACTTCGAATGCTTGTTCTTCTGCTTGTTTGAGCGTGGCATCAAGATCAAAGCTATCGTCTAGTTGATGAGTTTGAAGATCAAAATGGTAAGCCAGAAACATATTGTAATCTTGGCGCATACTCATTCCCACGCTCGTCAGGCCAAACGCATCGCGTCCACTATGTGCTTCAATTTCTGAGGTAACAGATTCATTGAAATTAAAAAAGCTATTGATCGCTTCTCTCACAAAAGCGTTTATTTGATCTGTATCAAACCCCAGATAATAAAGCTCACGTATTGCTTGATTGATCGAGCGCGGATGTTCGGCTGTTTCGATTGTCGTGGTGTACATATTGAACTGAGCTTTTAGTTCATCAGGCTCTGGGACAAGGCGCAGTTGGGCAGAAAAATTTTCTGTATGCTCTCTGCCGGGGCGAACCATTAAAATCTCAGCAATTTCTCTAGGCGTATAATGCGTCATGTGTTTTCTCAAAAAAAACAAACACTATGCATAAAGTTATGAAAAGTTAAATTTTATAGCTGATTTCGGAACCACGTGACCTGGCGTTTTGCATATTGGCGGGTTTCGGCCTTGGATTGTTCAATGGCGTTCTCCAGAGAGATATCACCCTGCAGATGGTTCCAAAGGGGCTTAAAACCCAGTGATTTCGTAATCGGTGTGCCGGGCTTAAATTCTCCATTGTTAAGCCGTTCACCAAAATCCCGCACCTCATCGAGAACGCCCATGGCAATCATGTGATCAAATCGTGCATCACAACGTTCACGCAAAATGTCACGAGGCGGCATGACCTTATGGATTTCAAAGTGCCAATCTGCGGGCGGTCCGCTTTTAGGCAGTGCTTGCCAATCTGCCAGGGATTTCCCGGTCGCCTCCAGCACCTCCATTGCGCGAATGAGCCGGGCTTTGTGGTTCACATGAAAACGCTCGGCCATGATCGGATCACGTGCTTTTAATTCATCATAGAATGCCTGCGCGCCAACAGTTTCGTAGTGCGCCACGACTGCCGCACGTGTGTCTTCCGGGATGTCGGGCATGGGCGATAACCCCTCCATCAGAGCCTTGATATATAACCCTGTGCCGCCACAAACAATAGGCGTTTTGCCTTGATCAAGAACCTCCTGAATGACCGGTTCTGCCATTTCGCGCCAATTCCCGGCTGAACATACCTCATCAGGGTGTAAATGCGCATACAACCTGTGCGGGACCATGGCTTTGTCTTCAGGACTTGGCTGCGCTGTCAAAATCGGCAAGCCGTCATAAATTTGTAAGGAATCACAATTGATGATGACGCCATCAAGTCTCTCCGCCAAAGCCATCGCCGTCGCTGATTTCCCACTGGCCGTGGGGCCGCAGACGATGTGAATATCGGTAGAGCCTTTATTCACCTTTACTTAGGCGTAAGGCCACAAAGCGCACATCGTTATCACGGCTCACGAGCAAGAGCACCGAAGACCGCCCATTTTGCTGTGCTTTTTCGATAATATCCAGCACTTGATCCGGTGATTTAACGTTTTGCTGATTTACTTCAGTAATCACATCACCCTCGAATAGGCCTTTCTGCGCGGCCTCTGATAATGGTGTAACTTCAGAGATCAAAACGCCCTTTACGCCGCTATCGATATTGTATTCTTCGCGGAGCGCATCATTGAGTTCGGCGATCTTCATCCCCACAGCTTCAACCTCGACGCCGACGCCTGTTTCACTAGGGCCAGAGGCAAGAAGGCCTTCTTCTTCAGCTTTTTCAAGCTCGCCAACGCGAACGTTGGATTTCTGCTTTTTACCATCGCGCCAATATACAAGGCTAACGCTTTTGTCGATGGGTGTTTCGGCGACAACGCGCGGTAATGAACGCATTTCTTC
>CAYGQP010000162.1:3044-4781 GCA_964352115.1 uncultured Micavibrio sp.
TTCTTCAATGCTCTGACCATTGAATTCGAGAATAATATCCCCGGCCTTAAGCCCCGCCTTTTCCGCTGGGCCGTCTTTTGTTACGCCCGCAACCAGTGCACCTGCAGCCTTTTCCAGGCCAAGGCTTTCGGCAATTTCATCCGTCACCGTTTGAATGCGTACACCCAACCAGCCCCGGCGTGTGCGGCCATATTCGATAATTTGCTTAACGACCGGGCTCGCAAGAGCAGACGGAATGGCAAACCCGATTCCCACAGACCCGCCAGAGGGCGAAAAGATCGCAGTGTTAATGCCAATCACTTTCCCGTTTAAATCAAACATCGGACCACCGGAATTCCCGCGGTTAATGGAGGCATCCGTTTGTAAGAAATCATCATATGGGCCGGCATTAATGTCTCTTTGCCGCGCGGAGATAATTCCGGCCGTGACGGTTCCGCCAAGGCCAAATGGATTACCAATTGCAACAACCCAGTCGCCCACACGAAGAACATCACTGTCTCCAAAGCTCACAGCTTTGAGGTCCTTTTTATCCTTGGGGTTGATCTTTAAAACCGCTAGGTCGGTTTTTTCATCATGGCCAATGATTTCCGCATCAATCGTAACATCATCATGAAATGTGACCCGAACTTCCTCTGCGTCCTTAATCACGTGGTTGTTTGTGACAATATATCCTTTATCCGCATCAATCACGAAACCTGAGCCCAATGAGGCCGGGGGAATCGCTGGCATGCCGCGGCCACGACGGCCCATAAAGTCCTCAAAAAAGTCTTCAAACGGTGATCCCTCAGGGAATTGTGGAAGCTCAGGAAAATCCTGAGGGCGCTCAATCTTTTGCGTTGAGGAAATATTCACCACGGCCGGCAGAAGCGTGTCGACCAAATCCGCGAAGCTGTCAGGGCCGCCCCTAGGCGCCTCAGCTTTAGCATAAACATTTTGCACAAGGCCATTTGGCGATAGAGCCAGACCAGTCAAAATCAAACTTGATAATACCACAGTCTTGAGAACGATTTTGCGCATTTCATTTCCTTGTATTTATGTTCAGCGTTTTTACATTTGGACCCATAAAATAGGCGCATGGATGGAGCGGGTCAATTCCTTATATGCCTCCCATTATCCATAAGAGAAAAAAGCCGATCGCGGCCATGCTCCCGCCGATAATCCTGAGCTGCTTTTCTGGCATTTCTATGGCAAGGGATATGGCTTTTTTTATGCCATCAGGAAAAAGCGCGTACAACAGGCCCTCAATCACAAAGACCATAGCAAAGGCGCTGAGCGTGAAGGTCAGGAAGGACATAATTGCCCGGCCTTAATTGGTGCCAACGCCTGAATTTTGAAAGAACCTCAGAAAATCGCTATTCGGAGAGAGGATCATTTGTGTGCCGTCCCCTCCAAACGTGTTGCGATAAGCCTCCATAGAGCGCAGGAAGGAATAGAAGTCCTTGTCCTTGTTAAAGGCCTTGGCGTAAGTTTGAAATGCTTCGTTATCGCCTTCCCCGCGGATAATTTCGGAATCCCGCTGCGCCTCAGCCAGAAGCACTGTACGCTCCTTACGCGCCGTAGAGAGAATTTCTAATGCTTTTTCTTTCCCTTTAGACACAGTTTCTGTAGCGCGTTCCTTAAGCTCGGATTGCATGCGCTCCACGGTCGAATTCCGCAGGGCCGGGGTAAGGTCAGCGCGGACAATTCTTGCATCTACAATTTCAACGCCCATACGGTAGTTTTTGGCTTCGTATTTAA
>CAYGQP010000163.1:0-4728 GCA_964352115.1 uncultured Micavibrio sp.
AACAGAAAAGTGATGGTATTCTGCCTGCAGCTATCGTTTAGCTTTTAGGTTTAGGCCCGTCTGGCCAAAACGTATTCCGCGAGTTCCTTCAGAATATTCGCACGGCTTTCAAAAATACGCAGGTGATTACAGGCCTGACGAACCACCATTTCGGCGCGTTCGCGGGCTTGCTCTTTACCCAGTGTAGACACAAACGTGGCCTTGCCTGCGGCCTCATCTTTGCGGGTGTCCTTACCCGTATCCTGGGGGTCGGCTTCGACATCCAAAATATCGTCAGTAACCTGAAACGCAAGACCAAGATCATGCGCGAAATTGCGGAGTGCACGCCGTTGCGGCTCACCAGCCTTGCCAAGGATCGCACCGGATTCTGCTGCAAACGCCATCAACTTACCGGTTTTCATGCGTTGAAGACGGGAAATTTCTCCGGCATCAAAGTTTACATCATCGCGCTCGGCAATCAAATCGAGCATCTGTCCACCGACCATACCATGCGGTCCCGCTGCTTCGGCGAGCGCGCGCACAAGCTCACACCTTACATGCGGGTCAGGGTGTGTTTCGCCATCCGCCAGAATTTCAAAGGCAAAGGTCAAAAGACCATCACCAGCCAAAATAGCTGTGGCCTCATCGAATTGCTTATGAACAGTAGGCTGCCCACGGCGGAGGGATGCGTCATCCATGGCTGGTAAGTCATCGTGAATCAGAGAGTAACAATGCACAAATTCAATCGCGGCAGCCACGCGGCGGGCGCGGGAGGAGTCAACATTGAACAAAAAGGCCGATTGTACAGCCATAAAGGGCCGTAAACGTTTCCCTCCGGCGAGTGTCCCATGACGCATAGCATCATACAAAGGCGCTTCTGCAAGATCAGTCTGCGGGAGAAGGCGCTCGATTGTCCGGTTCACGGCGGCCGCGATCTCGTCCATTTCATGCTGAAGTTCGGGGGAAGCGTCTCTAGGGGAAGGGGCCATATATATCTACTCGTCGTTGTCTAATGGTTGTGTTGCCAAAGAGCCATCCTTGGCCACGGTGATTTTTTCAATTTTAGCCTGCGCATCACGCAGCTTTGTCTCGCAATGTTTTTTCAAGGCCACGCCGCGTTCATAAAACGCGATCGACTGCTCAAGAGGAGCCTTGCCCGTTTCCAGGTCGCGCACAATTGTCTCCAGCTCTGTGAGGGCTTCTTCGAAGCTTAATGTCTCAAGTGATGCTGTTTTTGCCATGATTCTCTCATTTTTTACGAAAAGGAAGTGTATGCGACACAGGCTTAAAGCTCAAGTTGATTTTGAAACACAAGTGTTTAGAGTAAATTCATGAACAATTCCTACGCTATTCCTGATGGGCTTCGAGTTTATGCTATCGGCGATATTCATGGGTGCCTTAAGCAGCTAGATGCTTTGCATGAGGAAATCTCCACGGATATCCTGCGCAATCATCCTGACCATGTGCACATTGTTTATTTAGGAGATTATATTGATAGGGGGCCAAATTCAAAGGGTGTGATTGACTACCTGATTGAGCGCCAGAATCGCGGTGACGGCATTCCGAAATCGTTTATACGGGGAAATCATGAGCAGGCCTTAATGGCGTTCATCACGGATCCTATTGCCACAAATGGCTCTATCTGGTTGCAATGGGGCGGCGGCGCAACGCTCAAAAGCTATGGCATTGATTTTGAGGGAGATATTCCCCTCCCTGCGGAAATTGAACGCGCGCAAAAAAGCTTACGGCAGATGATGTCAGAGGCGCATATCGCCTTCCTTGAAAACCTCGTCCCCTTTGTTGAAATAGGTGAGTATTTCTTCACGCATGCAGGCATAGATCCATTTAAACCCCTTAATCGGCAAAATGAAAAAGAGCTGATGATTATGCGGGAGCCATTTTTGTCATGGCATAAAAACACCAAATACCACAGCTTTGAGAAGCGCGTTGTACATGGCCACACAATTTCCGACAAACCTGAAGAATTCTCGCATCGTGTTGGCATTGATACGGGCGCCTGGAAGGGTGGGCCACTGACGGCCGGTGTGTTTGAGGGCACGGATGTGCGTTTTTTACAGGTGAATTAAACGAGGCTCAATTCCTGCTCCAGAGCGCTACAGAGCATCTGCCCGATTGTGATATGCATTTCCTGAATACGGGCTGTGGTAGATGAGGGAACCTGAATCATAACATCACAACTATCCCCCATAGAGGATCCTTTTTCGCCGGTAAAGCCGATGGTTTTAATCCCCATTGCGCGCGCCTGTTTTAACCCGTGAAGCACATTTGCACTCTGGCCTGATGTGCTGATCCCAATTGCAACATCGTTAGGCTTCCCAAGCGCCTCAATCTGACGGGCGAAGATATGCTCAAACCCTAGATCATTTCCCGCAGCGGTTAAGGCTGAGGTGTCGGTTGTGAGCGCAATGGCGGCAATCGGCGCACGGTTTTTGACATAGCGCACAGTGAATTCCGTTGCCAAATGCTGCGCATCTGCTGCGCTTCCACCGTTTCCGAATAAAAGGACTTTGCCACCATTTGTAATTGAGGATTTGCACAGCGCAAGCATTTCAGAAAAAGACGCCTTCACGCTCTCAAATGTTTCCTGTGCTACGCGGGTGTGCTCTTCGCTTTCGCTTGTCCAGAACTGATCGAGATCAAACCCCACAAGAAAACCTTATTCCCGGCCAAGCGGTTGCGCTGGCGGACGCAGATCAATTGGAGCGTCATTCATGCGGTCCGGGGTTTCGCTGCGCACTGGTTCAATAACTGCCGATGTGCCCTCAGGTTGATCGACCGGGATTTGCATTGTCTGTACACGCTCCAAAAGCAAGCGGTTGAACGCCAATTGATCCTCGGTAAGCTGGAATCCGATCATGATTTTATGACGTGAACCGGACCGCTTGCCGCGCACAGGGATGATTTGGCGCAAACTTTCATAATAGATTTGTTCTTCCTGACCGGCATCATAGGTTAAGGACGCGGCAAAGACCTCCTTGGCCAGAATCTGTCCGGACGGTGATGTCACTGCAACAAAGAAAGGGTAAGAGAAAAACGGCTTGTCATCAGGTCGGATCCGGCCCTTAGGGCCCAGAAGGCCTTCAAACACAAGCTTAAGATCAACGGTCACGCTATTGCGGCCATATTCGCATGTGCTGTCAGCGCTGTTTAAATCCACGCGGGATATCAAATTAGCGTTCACGGGGCGACGCGGGTTTGTAAATTCGTTAATGGCGCCAAGTTCCTCAACGATTTCAATGCGCGGGCAACCATCATCCAATAAAACTTCGGACGTGGTCCCGCCGATGGCTGGGGCAGAGTTTTCATCAAGTTCAGAAAATTGATCCATGACATTTTGAAATCCGGCGCAACTGGCCATGATCAGAATGCAAACACCAAGCAAAGCCCATGTGCCTTTGCGTGAAATGCTGATCACGCCCATGCCTTTTTTCTTTTGCTGACGTTCCTTGAACTTCAAGACATCGCTCAATTTTTGATTTGATTTCAAAGCCACGGGCAAAATCCTTTTGCTGCCAAATTCACGGTTACAATAAGCCTATACATTAAGAGAGAGAAGACGGTAAAGCAAGGCTCTGGATTATTCTTATGAACCAGTTTATAACGGCCCGTATGAGCAAGCCTGACCTCAAAATCCTTCTGTCTGCGCCGCGCGGTTTTTGCGCGGGCGTTGACCGGGCGATCCAAATTGTTGAACTCGCGCTGGAGAAATATGGCGCGCCTGTCTATGTCCGTCATGAGATTGTGCATAACAAATATGTTGTGGACTCTTTGAAGGATAAGGGCGCGGTATTTGTTGCCGAACTGGATGAAATCCCTGATGACGGCCAGCCGGTGATTTTCTCAGCGCACGGGGTGCCAAAACGCGTGCCGCAGGAGGCTTCCCGGCGCGAGCTATTTTATCTCGATGCGACATGCCCTCTGGTAAGCAAAGTGCACCGTGAGGCTGAACGGTATCACAAGGATGGTCATCAGATTGTGCTCATCGGTCATGCCGGCCACCCCGAAGTGGAGGGGACCATGGGGCAGCTTCCTGAAGGCGCGGTTTTGCTTGTTGAAACCATAGAGGATGTTGCAGCGCTGGAAGTTGATAACGAGGCGAAGCTGGCCTATTGCACGCAAACGACACTATCCGTTGATGATACGGCCGAAATTGTTGCCGCGCTTCAGGCCAAATTCACCGATATTCAAGGCCCGCATAAGGAAGACATATGCTATGCCACCACAAATCGTCAGGCGGCCGTCAAGGTGATCGCGGAGCAAAGTGATGCCTTTATTGTCATTGGTGCACCAAATTCGTCGAACTCCAATCGTCTTGTTGAGGTTGCCAAGGGATATGGCTGCCCGCAGGCCATGTTGGTTGGTCGGGCGCATGACATTGATTGGTCCTGGATGAACAAAGTAAAAACGCTCGGCGTCAGTGCGGGAGCCTCTGCACCTGAAATTCTGGTTGATGAGCTGATTGAGGCTTGCCGGGCTTTTTATAATGTCACAGTCGAAGAAGTTTCTATTACGCAAGAAAACGTCATCTTCAAACTCCCCAAAGAACTGCGCGATCAGGCGGCATGAAGAAATCGATTGAAATATATACAGACGGTGCCTGCTCAGGAAACCCCGGGCCGGGAGGCTGGGGCGTTCTTATGCGCTGGAACGGGCATGAGAAAGAACTTTGTGGTGGAGAAGAAGAGACAACGAATAACCGCATGGAGATGATGGCGGTCATTGAAGGGC
>CAYGQP010000164.1:0-4715 GCA_964352115.1 uncultured Micavibrio sp.
TCTGGAAACATCGATGCCGGAAAAGCTGGCATCGTCAGCCTTGTGTTCATTCTCAGCTGTTCTGTTGCTTTACCCACTCACGCGCAAATGCTGACGGGGTTTAAATCCACATCTGGCGTAACAAGCTATATCGATGACCTTGATGAAAGTCAGGCCGCTGTCGTCAACGCTCCGGCAGAGTATGTCGCGGATGAAAGTGACGCCTCTGTTGAGGTTTTCATTGAAAATCTCGATAACAATCCGCGGCAAAATAATAAATCCTTCCGCTTGACCCAGACGGCTGCTGAGCAAAGGAATGCAACCCCGGAAGCGCCTGCGGCAACATTAAAACCGCTTCCAGGTCAAATAAATCAACCTGTTTTGATTCAGGCTCCAAGTACCCAAAGCGCCAATCCCAGCGGATCGCCAGTTGATCTTCAGGCGGACGATCTATCACACAACCAAGAAACGCAAGTGATTACGGCGACCGGAAATGTGGTTTTGCTTCAGGACGGACGGGAGCTGCGGGCCGATAAAGTATCCTTCGACCTGAAAACGGACGAAGTCTTTGCCATCGGCAATGTTGTTTTGATCGAAACGAACGGCGATCGACACTATGCCAATGAAGTCCAGCTGAATGAAAAACTCAAAAACGGCTTCGTGAAGGGGTTGAAATCTGTTTTGGCCGATGGATCGCGTTTTACATCGGATGAGGGCGTGCGCGAGGATGGAAACACCACCGTTATGGAGGATGCAACCTACACTGCCTGTGAGCCATGCAAAACAGATCCTTCAAGGGCGCCTGTTTGGCAAATTAAAGCGGATAAAGTCACACATGATCAAGAAGATAGCCGCATATCATATCGCAATGCACGGTTTGAGGTTTTGGGCGTTCCGGTGGCATACACACCATATTTTTCTCACCCTGATGGGACTGTAAAACAAAAAAGCGGCTTTCTTGCTCCATCGCTGGGGTTCCGCACGGAGCTGGGGGCCTTTTTGGGCACGGAATATTACATCGCGATCGATGAAACGCAGGATGCGACTGTTGGTGTCGTCGCATTTTCGGATGAAGCACCATTAGGAACGCTTGAATACCGGAAGAGATGGGACAACGCCTCTCTGGAGCTTCAGGGGAGCATCACATCATCTGAGCGTCAGGATAGTGAAGCAGGTGTTCGGGTGACACAGGATAGCGAACCGCGGGGGCATCTGTTTGGAGAGGGGCTTTGGGATATAAACGAAAAATGGCGCGCCGGGCTGGGCATTGAATGGGCTTCGGATGATCAGTTTTTGCGGCAATATGACCTTGATGATAAAGATGTGTTGGAAAATAAACTCTACGTAGAACGATTTTCAGGTCGAAACTATGCGCAGGCGAATGTGCAAACGTTTCAGGATCTTCGTGTTGCCGAACAACAAATTGACCAGCCGGAGGTCTTACCGGAAGCTGAGGCAAGCTTCGTGGGTGAACCTGGCTCTATGCCAATTATTGGCGGGCGTTGGGCGCTTGAGGGCTCTTTCTTGGGGTTGCGAAGGTCTGGCGCAGACCAAGACGTGAACCGTCTTTCTGGGGAGGCTGGCTGGAACAGGCGCCTTGTTTCTGATTATGGATTGTTAACAACGATAGATGCGACGGCTAGGGCTGATTTTTTCAGTGTTCGCGATCGTGAAATTGCCGACAACGACCCGACAAGGGATTCAAATACAACCGCCAGCCGCTTTTTCCCCCAGCTCCATGTTCAGTCGAGCTATCCTGTAGTTAAAAATTACAGTAAAGCACAGGTTAGGTTAGCGCCGACCGTTGCGCTAACCCTGGCTCCTAATATTGATGATCGCGATGATGACATACCAAATGAAGACAGCCAGGACGTTCAACTGGACACGCTAAATTTATTTGAGCCAAATCGATTTTCCGGCCGCGATCTTGTCGAGGATCGATCGCGTGTCACATATGGCTTAAGGGGCGGAATTTATGACCATGACGGCAATCAGATTGATGCGTTTTTGGGTCAGTCTATTCGGTTCGAAGATGAGGATAACCCGTTTCCATCTGGTTCGGGCCTTGATCTGCAAGAGTCAGATGTTGTTGGGCAAGTGGCCTTTAACTATACAAACCCCTCTGATTCACGCAATTCATATGGGATGGATTATCGTTTCCAAATCGATGGCCGAACGCTGAACGCTGAGCGTCACGAAGTTGATGCCTACGCAAACTGGAATCGCTTCTCCTTAAGTACGAATTACCTCTTTGCAACCGCCCTGGAGGGCACAGACATCACAGAAAGTCGTGAACAGCTTAATTCAAACGCCTCATTTTACTGGAACGAAAACTGGCGCTCAACCTTTGGCGCTGTTCAGGACTTCGGAGAAAATGACGGTCTTCGGCGCGCATATTTAGGGTTGGATTACTATGGGCAGTGTTTGTTCCTCTCTCTGACAGGTGTTCGTAACCTGACAGATGATATCTCAGGGGACAGCTCGACGGACATTTTGTTCCGCATTGGCCTAAGGAATCTCGGAGAATTCCCTGAATCAACATTCCGCGTTGATCCCATTGATGATTAGATTTACGGTGAACCTTGGAATAATCTAAAGGCTGCTATGAATCTTATAATTGACCCCAGCATACACATGGTATTTGTCCTGCTTTTGACGCTGGCGGGCATGGTGTTGTTTGTCCGTGAACAATTACCCTTGGAAGTCACAAGCATCATGATTTTAACGGTGCTCTTGCTGTTTGGGCAAGTTTTCCCTGTGCAGGATGCCAATGGCCAAAATCTTCTCGATGCCACCGCGATGTTGTCAGGCTTTGCAAATCCATCGCTGATTGCGGTTCTGGCTCTTTTGGTTATGGGACAGGGCATGATCCATACAGATGCATTGCGCTTTGCGACGAATTTATTTATCACGAGCCAAAAAAATATGGTCTGGGTCTCCATCATTGGAATCATGTTGTTTGTTATGATCGTGAGTGCATTTTTGAACAATACGCCTCTTGTCGTTATTACCATTCCCCTGATTCAGGCTCTGGCGCACTCATTAGGGGTGTCCGAAAGCCGTTATATGATGCCTCTAAGTTATGTGGCGATTTTGGGGGGCATGATGACTCTCATTGGATCATCCACGAACCTTCTGGTCTCTAGTGCGATGGTCGAGCTTGGATATGCGCCGCTGGGCTTCTTTGACTTTATTATTCCGGGATCAATGCTGGCCGCTGTTGGGTTTGTATATGTCATGGTCGTGTTACCTCGTCTTTTGCCTGATAGAACATCCATGACCAGCGAGTTTACAAGCAATAAAAAAGAATTTGTCGCAGAACTTGATGTTACCGAAGGCAGCCGACTGATCGGGATGGAATGTGTCGAGGGGCGCTTTGCTGAGCTGGCAGACCTGAATATCAAGCTGATCCAGCGCGGCGGCCACCTTATTCTCCCGCCCTTTGAAGGATATAGAATTGAGGAAAGCGACGTTCTTATTGTCTCCGCTACACGCTCTGCGATCACAGAAATTCTGGCTAAATACCCGGGATTTTTGCTTTCAGACGAGGAGGCCGAAGTCATGTCCACACCCAAAGCCAAGGATGGAGAGGAGGGTAACGCTCCAAACACGGGCAAGGCCGAGGCGCGTGTGCTGGCGGAAATTATGATTACACCAGCATCGCGCATTGTCGATATGTCACTTGACCACGTGAGCTTCCACCGGCAGTTTAGCACAATTGTATTGGGTATTCAGCGCCGCGCGCGCGTTGTACGCAGGCGTTTGGGACGCATTCGTCTAGAGCCTGGGGATACGCTTTTGATTGCTGGTCGCCGCAGTGTTATTGATTCTCTGCGCGACAGCCCCGACTTCATTGTTTTATCAGGATCTAAACGTGACCTTCCCGCACCGGCAAAGGCGCCTTTGGCGAGTGCGATTTTTTTGGGCACAATTGGGTCTGCCGCAATTGGGCTTTTCTCCATTCCCGTTGCGGCCATTACGGGCGCTGTTCTTATGATTGGTACTGGATGCCTGAATGTCCGTCAGGCTACGCGAGCAATTGACCGAAAGATTTTTTTACTGGTGGGGGTTATGCTTGCCCTTGGCATCGCTTTGCAGGTCACAGGCGGGGCAGCGTATATTGCTGATGTCATTTTGAATATGCCCTTTGCCAATTCCCCGCTTGAAATGGTCGCCCTGCTGTTCATCATTGTCGCAATCTGTACCAATGTCTTGACGAATAATGCTTGCGCCATTTTGTTTACACCGATTGCGATGAATCTGGCAGGGTCAGTTCAGGTAGATACACCCATTGACTATGATATTGCCTTTATCTTTGCTCTCACGGTTATCTTCGCGGCAAACTGTTCCTTTGCTTCGCCGATTGGATACCAGACAAATCTGATGGTTATGGGGCCAGGGCACTATCGCTTTAGGGATTTTGTGAAGGGCGGTGTTCCTCTTGTCCTGCTGATCTGGCTGACCTTCATTGCCGTGGCGTATTTCTATTTTGGCCTGCGCTAGATCCTTAATTTATGAGGATCAGGGCGCATTCATTTCTTCAACGATAAGAGTTTGCAGAGCCTCTTCCAGAATAGCCCAAAGATTGAAACGCCCATCAAAGCGCTTTTGCACCCGTATGGTTTGTGCGCCGTTTGTCAGGCCATAAAAAACCTCATCTTGCTTGTTTTGCGCAATATGAACCGTAAGGTGTGTAGTTGTCGGCAGCTTCAAAGGTTCTATACGTAAATAGCGAT
>CAYGQP010000165.1:0-4694 GCA_964352115.1 uncultured Micavibrio sp.
GTTCCCCTCATTGCCTCGCTTAGAGATTTGCTTTAACACTCAGTCATGTACCGATCCGTTTATGACATGAAAGCGTTTTACAATACGATGGTTGGTCGTGTTGTTCGCCGCATATTGCAGGAGAGAATTCGCAGCTTTTGGCCAGATGTTCATGGGTTACGTCTTTTGGGGTGCGGGTATGCCACGCCGTATTTGCGGATATTTATGGATGAAGCTGAGCGAGTTATTGCTTCCATGCCGGCCGGGCAGGGGGTGCATCATTGGCCGTATCGTTTGAATGTAAATGAAAAGAACCTGGTGTGTTTGACTGAAGAAACAGAGTTGCCCATTGAAACGAATTCTGTGGACCGTGTTTTGATGATTCATGCGTTGGAGCATTCAGAATTACTGGCAGAGAGCTTGAGGGAAATATGGCGAGTGTTGAAATCGAATGGCCGAGTTATTGTTGTTGTGCCAAACCGATCAGGATTGTGGGCGCGCACGGATTGGTCTCCATTTGGCCAAGGTACACCCTATAGTGCTTATCAAATTCAGAACTTCCTGAGAGATAATGGATTCGTTCATGAGCAGACAGAAGAAGCTCTGTTTATGCCGCCCGTAAAGTCATCGTGGTTTTTAAAGTCGGCAGGATTTTATGAGCGTTTAGGCCGAACAGTTTTGCCTGTGGTGGCTGGCGTGCATATTGTTGAGGCTTCAAAGCAGCTTTATGCAAGGGCAGATAGTGATTCAGGTTCAAAGGTCATTGTGCGCGGACGTGGTATGATTCCCAAGCCAATTCCGCAAGGCTTTTAAGCGTATTTTCGTTTTATGCATATTGCTTTCTAGGAATGAGGTCTATAAAACAAAAATGACAAAAGAGACCTGATATATTATGGCTAAATCACTAGACGACATTCGTAAAAAAATTGATTCACTGGATAATCAAATACATGACCTTCTCATGGAACGGGCTGATCTGATTATTGATGTGTCCGAGGCCAAGAAAAACAGCAATGAACAGATTGTTCAGCCTGCGCGTGAAGCTAAAATGATCCGTCGTTTATTGGCGCGACATCGTGGCCCATTACCTCAGCCTACAATCGTGCGTATCTGGCGCGAATTGGTGGGGGCGGTATCGTTGTTACAGACAGGACTAAAGGTGTCAGTGAGCCTTGGCGATGGTCACAACAAATACTGGGACATGGCAAAAAATTATTTCGGTAGCGTTTTGCCCATGGAAAAGGTCAAATCCGGCCTGATCGCAATTTCCGATGTCCGTGAAAACGGATCAGATTTTGCCGTTGTTCCATGGCCACATGATGGGGAAGAAAATGCATGGTGGCCTTTCTTGATTAACCAAGAAGGGGATCGCCCGATGCGTATTATTGCGGCATTTCCATACGGATACGATCGCGATGATCCGCCGAACGGGGATGATAAGGCGCTCGTCGTTTCACGCATAAAGTTTCAATCATCGGGGGATGATCATACCTTCCTTGGCGTTGATGTTGATAATGGCGTGAGCCGAGGTCGTCTTGTTGATGTGTTAAAGGAATTAGGTCTTGAGCCCTTGAGCGTTTACACCAAAAGTGGCAGTGAATCGGGGGGTAATAGCCAGCATTTGATCGAAGTGGATGATTATCTGGATCAGGATGACCCTCGCCTTGAGCGGATTATTGAGAAATTTAATGATCATGAAATTTTGTGCGAAGTTGTCGGTGGTTACCCTGTACAACCTGAATATATCACTAGTCGCCGAAAGAAAACGGAAATGCCATCCGCGCCGGAAAAGGCACAAATAGCGATTCCATCAAAGCCAGAAAATCTGGCTGAACAGGATCAAAAACTTAAAGACGAAAAGGCGCAAAAAAACGCGTCTTGATAGCAATAGATTTAAATTAGCATCATGTTCAAAAAAATCACAATTATTGGCGCAGGCCTTATTGGCTCTTCTCTTGCGAGAGCAATTCAAGCTAGAAACCTAGCTGATAAGATCATTATTGCCGATCAGAGCCAAGATGTTTGTCATCGCGTAAAGGAGCTTGGTATTGCCAATGCGGCCATGACGGATATCAGGCAAAGCGTGGTCGGAAGTGATTTTGTTGTCGTGGCAGTGCCTTTAGGGGCCTATGATGAGGTTGGAGAACAGATTGGCCCTGCGCTTGCGCCGGATTCGGTTGTTACGGATGTGGGTTCGGTGAAGCAGGCTGCGATTGAAAAGCTTGGCCCGCATATTCCCGATAGCGTGCATTTTATTCCTGCGCACCCGATTGCAGGAACGGAGCATTCAGGCCCGGATGCGGGGTTTGCCGAATTATTTGATCAGCGATGGACGATTTTAACACCGCAACCGGAGGCAGATATTCGCGCCGTTGAGCGTGCGACCAAATTCTGGGAGGGGGTTGGCGCGCGCATTGAGCTAATGGATTCAAAGCATCATGATCTTGTATTGGGGATTACGTCTCATTTACCGCATTTGATTGCCTACACGATTGTGGGGACTGCGACGGAGCTTGAGGATGAAATCAAGAGTGATGTCATTAAATTTTCCGCTAGTGGATTTCGAGGCTTCACAAGGATTGCGGCTTCTGATCCCACGATGTGGCGCGATGTGTTTTTGAATAATAAGGATGCTGTGCTGGATATTCTTCAGCGCTTTAACGAAGACCTGACAGCAATGCAAAAGGCGATACGCCGCGGTGATGGCATGTATTTATTTGATGTGTTTTCACAAACGCGTGAAATTCGCCGCTCGATAATGGATCTGGGGCCTGAGGGGCTTCCTGCGCCCGCTGATGTATTTCGGGATTTACCGCCAAAGAAAAGCTAGAGCATTATTGATCTAGTGTAGGAATTTCCAAAACCGGAAGTGGCCCGACAAAAAGTGTGCGGCCTCGTTGCACGATATCTGCCCGGACAACGCCGTCCTGTTCCAGCGCGCTAAGGCCAAATCCCATAAATACAGCCTGCTTCTCTTTCAGTACGCCAATCGCCACCAGCTCGTTTAAAAGGTTTAGATGGTTAATCATTTCCACGCGATTATTAAACAGGGGTATAGGTTCTTGTTTGAAATTGATTGTGCCATAAATGCGTCCTTCAAATTCACCTCTTTTAACTGCGGCGTATTTGATTTCCAGTATGCGTGCGCTGTTTATATATTGAATGCGGCTTTTGAAATCATCAAAAATGAGCGGTGCGGCCCATTTATAACTTTTGATGTCCAGCATATCGCTTTGAATTGATATAACAGGATCCGGCACAGGCCAAGCTCTTGCCGTCAAGTTTTGAATGATGATGGACCCCTCGGGGCTGGAAATTTTCTCTTGATTGACTGTGAGCGTAATAGGACCGGGGAAGCCTGAAATTTTGGGTTCGCTGCTGACGCGTTGAACATTTTCCCACTGATCAGAAGCCCGGAGATAAGAGGTTTTGACTTCGTCCGCAATTTTAAACCAATAGATGCTGTATAGTATGAAGAGGATCGCTGCAATTCCAAAGCCAAGAATTCCGCTTTTCGAGGTTTTGGTTTTTTGCGCCGAGAGAGCTTCGGCGGCGAGGGCATCTGATGTTTTCTCAATTTGTGTTTCCAGACTGCGCATAATTTTATCTTTGCTCAGGCCAGGCTCAATTGGGGGTAAAAATTCAAAAATAACTTTGCCAGGGCTTTTGTTCCATTTCCCCTTGAGCCAGAACATGCCGCTGTTCATGGCCAGAGGAATAATGGGCAGACCCGTATCTTCCTGTATTTTGACCAGGCCAGATTTATAGGGCATGTCTGATAGCGGCGTTCCGGGGGGGACGCGCGTCCCTTGCGGGAAGATCACGATCGGGCGAAGGTCTTCCATCATATGTTTTGCGCCTTCGGACATTGATTTGCGGGCTTCTTCTGGTGAGGATCGATCAATAGCAATGACGTCTGACTTTTTTAAATACCAGCCCCAGAGCGGGATTTTCAGCAGTTCCTTTTTCAGAATAATCGCCGGGTCTCCAAACAGCATGTGGAGTTTCATTGTTTCATAGGGTGATTGATGTTTTGCCGCGACGATATATGAACCATAGGTCGGTAAATGCTCCTGTCCTCGGATTTCATATGTAAGCCCTAGGATGTATTTTTCGCAGAGATAAACAAGCGATACCCACATATGTACGACCCACATAAAGGATGAGCGCGGTAGGATAAGGGTTGGCAGCATTGCAATGCAGGCCAGAGCTGTGACAAGATAAAAGCTCAGATTGAATAATGTTGAGCGAACCGGAGCGCGTTTGAGCGTCATGAGGCGTTCTCGAAGAATTGCTGGGCAAAGCGAATAATGGTTTTATGAAATTCACTTAAGTATACGCGCCAGAATCTGAGGCTCCAGAGATCAAAATCTTTTTGTTGAATAGGGTGTGCGATAATTTCAACATTCGGCAGGGCTTTTTCGAACTCCAGTTTTGAGCGTATCATGTGGTAATTTGACGTCACCAACCGGATGGATTTTACATCGTTGTCTTCTATCCATGATCGGCTTTCCTTTGCGTTCTGGAATGTCGAAACGGCCTCATGACCCAATGTGATGCAGCATTCGGGTAGAGGCTCTGATCCTGTCCAAAGGCTGGTGATTTTTTCCAGCGACACATCGGGATGGACGCCGGTGATAAACAATTGACCGGAGAGATTATTGGCAAAAAGTTCAAGGCCATTTTCGATGCGCTCGCTGCCGCCTGTTAATACG
>CAYGQP010000166.1:0-4682 GCA_964352115.1 uncultured Micavibrio sp.
CTGCGGGTCTGGGTAAATCAATACCGCCATCAACATCTACATTTGGCGGTGTTATTTCTGGTGCTTTTGACGACGCATCAAAGGCTTGTTCATAAAGGAAATCTGAATATCTTAAGTTTGGATTATTTGCATCAACCGTATGACTAAAACGTTCATAGGCAGATACATCATCCACCTCTCTTACGACTATGCCCTGTCCCCCATCTCTGGAGGCATCGAAAAACTTTTCTCGATCGAAATTATCGATGATCGATTGAACTTTGTTTGTATCCACCCAAGCATTGCCATTTACGTCTCTGTTTGATGAATGAAGGCCATTGTTACGGTAGAGTTCGGCCAAATCAGAAACAGTCAAAACACGCTCTTGCCCGTCAAGCCCAATAGATTTCCCAACCACTTCATCTGCTAATAAATCACCACGATTATATAAGATCATGGTCGCAGCGGTTCTGTGGTTTCCAAGATCTACCGTAAAGTTTCTTTCTGGTAAATGCTCTGGATTCAAACCCAAGCGTGAGCGTGTTTCAGGATCTGATAATTCTATTGAATTTCTTAGAAATATTGATCTTTGTTCGCCTAATTGTAGGGTTTCATTTTGTATGTCAGCTAAGAGCCTTTCTCTAACATCCTCAGAAAGGCTCTCATTGTCATAAATTTCATCATATAAACGCTCTAATTGGACACTTTTCTCGTTTAGGAACTTAAGGTTTTGTTGCGCGAAAAAAGGCTTATTACTCTGTATAGCTTCTCTGATTTTCTGCAACTTAGCTTCATAAGTTACGTCGATTTGAGCATCACCCAGAGTTGATGAGATTTCGCTTTGCGCAGACTTATAATCATTTGTCTCTTGAGAAATTCTATCCCAATCTATGCGGCCTTTTTCTTCTAATTCACCAAGACTGCGGGCAATAACATGCTCTGCAAATTGTTTTGGATTGCCGCTCACATCCGCAGGATCTACATTTAGAGATAATCCAGCTTCTCTTGCAGCATTGATAATGCCCTCATTCATGCTTGCTAATTTGTTTGGATTAATTGTGTCGATTTCTGAATTATCAATTAATGCGGCATAATCCGTCAGCCAAGACATAAACGGTTCATATTCTCCGTCAGCAGCGAAGCGCAAAGCACTATTAAGGTTTATCATATTCCTTGGCGACGTAAGAAAAACATACGGGTCGATTGTATTATTGCCAATAACAGATGTGTATTCTCTTGTTGGTGTTTGAGAGTGTTCAATGCCCGCGCTGCGCAAGCGCGCGCTATGATCGATTTTATAATCATCCAGATTGGTGACATATTTTGGGCCATCCGCTGGGAGATTACCGTCATGAATCCGCATGTACTCGTCATATTCACTTTGCGAGACCAATAAGGGCCCCTTGTAATCTTCTGGCGGCGAGGTAAGTCTATCTATATATTTTTCATCATAGCGGCCTGGAAAGTCTCTAAATGCTTCATAAGACGCATAGATTTTTTGAGGTTCTGCAACGAAATGCCCGGCCCTGAGATACGAATCATAATTATTAACGCGCTCGATACTTTGATCTAAAAATCTACGATTTACGAAATCTTCTGTCCTAAGAGCCTCGATAACATCGACGAGATAGCTTCTTGCTAGATCTTGACCAGAGGCCATAGGATCATGATCAGCCGGGAGAACGTCATATCCCACCTTCACCAAACTGGACACGATTGCTTGACTTATAGCACTGTTTTGAGATGGAAACTGATTTCGTTCCAGACTATCATTTGTTTTCAAGAGTTTTTCGACCCCCTCAAGAATAAGGCGTGGATTATCTGAACTGATAGCGTGGTATATATCAGCCAGAGCAAATGGTACTCTCTCTGCTATATCGACATTTATTTCATAATACCTTTGCGCATCCGCAGACGATAATGCGCCTCCATTTTGCTCCATATCCCATAGAGTGCCCTCTAACAAAGCACGTTTTGTTGCTTCTCGGTCAGTAATATCTACAGCAGGAGCGTCTGACAAAGAGCGAGGATGGTAACCCTTTTCTGCGTAACCGGATTTTATATTCTCAAACACAGCATCATGATCAATGGGGAACTCAGGAAACATCGTTCTGCTCCACATGAAGAGCTGTTCAAAATCAGGACTAGTCGTTAAGCGTTTAACATAGTCATCGACCTCCTGACTTAAATCAGCCCGCATTGCGGGGCGAGTATTTTCTCCTAAATCAAAACGGGCCCTGCCTGGCCCATCCCCATAAAGCTCAATCAAATCCGCATATAGGCTAGGCATGGCGTCATTCCAAAATTTGGTTTTGCCCTCACCATCCAAAAGTTCATAGACTTTATTAATTTCACTAACGGAATAAGGCTGTTGGTTTAAAGGTGGAAACTATTCATTTAAACTCGAAAGCCTATCATCTGAAATACTCTTTAATGCCGCATCAGGAACTTTTAGACCTGCATTTTTCATGGAAACAAGAAGCTCTTCCCTGTTCGTTGGCATAAGGCCCCAAGTTTGATAGCCATCCATCACAATTTCATGAATTCTAGCTTGTATTTCTATACCATCAGCTAAATAAAAGTTATTCTTGTCTGCCAACTTTGCTTGATCACCATGTTGATCAAAAATAGAAAGCACTAAGCCATCATCACCGTGCAAAGCATTGAATTCATTTGCCCCAATAACAATATTATGCGGCAGTCGGCTTGAATGATCACCTTGTAAAATATGTACAGCTTCGTGACCAAGAGTTGAGTTTGCATCTCGCAAAGGTGTTGCGCCATCAACATAGTCCATAATACCTATGTTGCGTTCACGAACGAGCGTTGCGTTCCCAGCAGCCCTTGCGCCTATTCTTTCAATTGTTCTTTGTTGTACATCTTCCGGAATATTGTGAAATGGAACACGCTGCGGTTGCGCCGTAACAATATCTAAGCCTTTTGGGGGCCATTCCCCAAATGAGGCCGCTAAAATTTCATCAACGCTAGCATGGCCTCTAGCCAATAACTGGTTAGCCATGATTTCTCTCGGGTCATCAACTCTGAAATGCGTCTGATCAGATTTACTCCCGCGGCTTCTTTGCGCTAATTCTCGAAAACGAACCCCTGCACTAATGACAGAAATAGTGCCTCCGCCAACAATGCTTATAAGCCTTAGATTCTCTCTCGAAAACAGCTCATCATCGTCCTGAGATTGGGGCGGCGCATTTTCATCAGCCATTATGGACCCCCATAGTTGTGTCTGGGGGAACAGGTCCTTCCTGCAAAGCACCAACTTGAATCTGAATTTTTAAAAAATCTCCGAAAGCACCCTCAGATCTAATTTCCGGGACATCGATATTATATTTGGCTTTCCAGAGCTTAGTTTGATATTTCCACCAGTCTTCAAAGCTTATATTGTTCATTCCGCGGCGGGAATCCTCGTATAAAGCCCGAACAACTTCTTCTGCAGTGCCCTGAAATTGTTGACCTAATCGATGATAAATTAACATTGAATTTGATTGATCACCATCTGGCTGTCCGCCAAATGCCTCGTCACTCTGCCCCCCTAAGTTCATAGGCTTATCCTTACCATCACCACTCATGATATCAAAATACAGTCAAAACCTTTATATTATGTTAAAAATACAAAGGTTTATGCATTTCATCTTCACATGAGGTTAAAAACATCAAAAAACGTTTTTATTTTTAAAACAATGACTTAGATTTTTTCAATGTTGTTACACTGCTCAACGCCTATGATACAACTTAAAGCATGTGCAAAAATCCAAAAATACCCAGAGAACAGTTAGCGTTTGTCCTACAGCACTGCCATCTAATCCACGTTTTCCCAATAATCTAGATTTGATGCCACGCATCTGAAAAAAGTTTCGGGCCGTATAAAAAAAACCCCGCCGATTAGAGGCGAGGCTTTGATCTTTAAATCTCTTGTATATTAAATCTAAAAGGCTTTTAGAAATCCCACTGCGCCCGGAAATTATACAAGGTCGGGTCATCATTGGCCACGGATGCATTTGCATCAGTATCAACCGAAACCACGTTCCCCATTAATCGAATGTGATCCGTGAGATACCAATTTAAACCGAGTGTCGCAGTATCTGCCTCTCCACCAGTGATGCCAGCGCTTGCATCGTTCAAATCGGTGTTAGAAAATGCGCCCACGACTTCCCAAGCCCCTAGCCCAGAACTGTTCAGGCTGAATGGGTTGTTGGGTTTAACGCGGCCGTATTTGCCAGTGCTGGCATTGTATGGACGAGACTCTCCAGTCAGGAACCAACCAACTTGCGCAAAATAACCATCAAAATCAGCATCACTATTGCCGCCATTGCGATTCACTTCAGTATCGAAGTATTCACCCTGGAATGTGAATGGTCCAAGCACAGTGCCAAGCTCCAGACTTAATACATTGACCGTATCTACGGCTGCAAAATTACCCGTATCAATGATGTTAGCGCCATCGCCAACTGGTCTAGCACGGAATCGCACATTCCCCGTAGGACGACGGTGGCTGACCCCGGCACCAACATGTAAAACATTGCTGGTGCCTTCGTTAGCAAGTGCTAAAACGTTTGTGGTTACACGACCATCAATGCTGATATCTTCGTCATCCCCGGTATCGGAGTTTCCGCCGTCTTCGTTAAATACACCCGGGGGGGGGGGGGGGGGGGGGGGCGGGGGGGGGGGGGGGGGGGGGGGGGGGGGGG
>CAYGQP010000167.1:0-4670 GCA_964352115.1 uncultured Micavibrio sp.
CCAGAAAATAATGCCCATTCCATCGCGCATGCTCGTCGAAAGAGAACCAATTGTGGGGATATAGCCAACATTGCGGCTGCCGATAACAAATCCATCATGTGATTGATTGCGTCCAGCGATGACGCCGATGGCAATCATGGCACTGAAATAAATGCCGATCCCGGCCAAAATTAAAATTTGTGTGTCGGTCATGGGAAATATTCCTTATTTTTTATTTCAAGCTTTTGCTAACAATTTCAAAAACATCTGGCGACAAATTGTTGATGCCCTGAATATGCTCAAGAACCTCTTTCATTTTTTCCTGACGATCAGGTGTGTAACGCCGCCATTCCTTAAGAGGCGTGAGAAGACGTGAAGCAATTTGCGGATTAATTTCGTTCAGTTCAATAATCGCATCTCTCAGGAAATCATATCCTGCGCCATCTGCCCTGTGGAACATCACAGGGTTATTCATGGCGAATGCGGCATAGAGCGAACGTACGCGGTTTGGATTGCGAATATTGAACTCATCATGATTGCGGAGATTTTTTAGATCAGAAATTGTGGTCTTTCTCATTGAAATTGCCTGCAATGAAAACCATTTATCAACAACGAGCTGGTAGTCCTTAAATTCTTGATAAAATGCATCAAACACTCGTTCACGCGCCTCATGATCATAATGCGTCAAATGAGACAGGCAGGAGACTTTGTCAGTCATATTGTTGGCGTGATTATAATCGTCCTCAAGCATTTCCGGATCATAAAGAAATTCACGCATGACATTTTTTAGTGCGCGTTTTCCCATGGCCTCGGTTGTGACCTTGAAATCGCCGTAATAGTCTTCATAAGACATTCCGCATTGCTGGTTTAGTGTTTCGAGCTTGTCACTAAGGGTTTTGTTTTCCTTCCCGATGTAATGAATGACTGCCTCACGCACGTCATGAATTTTTTGCGGATCAATGAGCTTTTGTTCCTGGCCGATCCGGCTGACGCCTGGGATGGTCAGAAGGCGAGCGATCAGGGCGCGGTCTGCTCCGGGTTCGCAACATTTATCAAGCAAATCCTCATAATAGCCGATATAACATGCGGGCAGGCCAGTCCCCTTATTGATCATGTCCTGAATATTGCGCAGGATATAGGTTTGTGATGCTTCCCATTGATTGAACCCATCAGTGTCATGAATCATAAGGAAACCAAGATCATGGTTTGTCAGATCATGCTTCAGCCGGACAGGAGCAGAAAAGTTTCTCAGGATCGATGGGATAGGTTTTTCAGGGATATTTTGAATTTCTATACACTGCGCATGTTCGGTCAGATGAAAAACCTTTTCGGTCTCGCCACCACCCAGGTCCATTTCCTTGCCAGATTGACTGAGCAAGGCCATTTTGATCGGAATGTGCATGGGCTTTTTGTCCGTTTGGCCAGGTGTATCTGGAATGATCTGCGACAGCTCCATTGCGAATTCTTTTGTATCTTCGTTATAGGTATAGCCAAAATGAACTTCCGGCGTTCCGGCTTGAGAGTACCAGAGTTTGAACTGTGATAGATCCATGCCGGAGGCTTCCTCCATGCATTTCACAAAATCATCGCATGTTGCGGCCTGCCCATCATGACGCGCGAAATAAAGATCCGTGCCCTTGCGGTAGTTCTCCGGGCCCATCAATGTGTGCATCATGCGAATGACTTCCGCACCTTTTTCATACACGGTCATGGTGTAGAAATTATTGATCTCAATGTAATTATCCGGGCGGATAGGATGCGCCAGAGGGCCAGCATCCTCAGGGAATTGCATGCGTCGCAAATGCGTGACGTCATCGATGCGCTGCACGGCTGGGGAATGCATATCAGCGGAGAATTCCTGATCTCGGAAGACTGTGAGGCCCTCTTTCAAAGAGAGCTGGAACCAGTCACGGCATGTGACGCGATTGCCTGACCAGTTGTGAAAATATTCGTGCGCTATTACTGATTCAACACGAATAAAATCACCATCAGTTGCTGTATTAGGGTGCGCTAATACAAGGGCAGTGTTAAAGATATTGAGCGATTTATTTTCCATCGCGCCCATGTTGAAATCGCTGACCGCGACAATGTTGAACAAATCGAGATCGTATTCAAGACCGTACACATCCTCATCCCATTTCATGGAATTTTTGAGCGCTTCCATCGCATGATCGCATTGTGCCTCATCACCTGGGCGGACATAAATATATAGCTCCACCTTACGGCCAGACTTCGTGATGAATTCGTCCCTGATGTGATTGAGTTTTCCAGCAACGAGCGCAAAGAGGTAGCAAGGTTTGGGGAAAGGGTCATGCCAAGTTGCGAAATGGCGCTGTTTATCTTTGGCTTTGCCATGTTCCAGACGGTTGCCATTCGATAGCAGCACAGGGTATTTCTTGCTATCGGCCTCAATGCGTACTGTAAATGTGGTGAGCACATCAGGACGGTCAGGATAATACGTAATACGCCTGAATCCTTCGGATTCACACTGTGTACAATACGTGTCACCAGATTTGTATAGCCCCTCAAGACGCGTATTTTTCTCTGGTTGAATGCGCGTAGTGATTTCCAGAGTGAAGTCTTTTTCCTCAGGTGCGAGGATGGTGAGTCCCTCAGCGGTTTTTGTATAGCGCTTTCCCGGCAGTGTTTCTTCATTAATCTTGATGGAAAGCAAATCCATATCTTCACCGTTCAAAAACAGCTCATCTTTGCAGTTATGGGGCTTTTCGAATTCTGTTCTTGCCGTCACGACCGTATACCCATCATGAATGTCAAAATTCAAATCAATGTGTTTCACGATATAAGGGAAGGGTTTGTAGTCTTTAAGGTAAATGGTTTTCGGCGTGTCGGTTCTCATGTAAGATCTTTCAAAATGAATATGACCAAGGATAAAACAGGATAGCCCTATGACCATGAAACACCAAACAGATTTTTCGAACTTCCTTGCGCTTGATATTCGTTTAGGACGTGTTTTGAAGGTTGAAGACTCAGATGCCTCAAAACCAACATATCGTTTGACCGTTGATTTTGGTGAAGAGATTGGCGTGAAGGTGACTGTGGCGGCGTATACGCATTTGGCAAAAGAAACGCTGCAGGATCAATTGGTTTTGGGCATTGTGAATGTGGGAACCATGAAGATGGGGCCAGAAACATCGGAATTCTTGTGTATCGGTGTGCCCGATGAAAACGGCAATGCTATTCCGTTGACAGCGCTGAGCGATGTGCCGTTAGGTGGTGCTGTTTATTAGGACCAAGTCGTTACGGTGTATGAGTTCATCACGGCCCATATATCCCTGAATGGTGTGAACGTGTTCTCGGTTCTGACCAATTATAAGCCCGGCATCTTTTGAAGAATAAGCAGATAAGCCAAGTCCTAGTTTTTGTCCGGCTTCGTTTGCGATTTCTATGACATCGCCGCGCTCAAAATCTCCGCTTATTGATATGACGCCGACGGGCAGCAAGCTTGAACCATTCGTGAGTGCTTTTTCCGCGCCTTTATCGATGGTTGCGGTGCCTTTGGGTTTTAAGTGAGATTGAATCCAGATTTTTCGTGCGCCCGGCTTTGTTTGTTCGGCCTTAAACCATGTTGATCTGCTCTCACCTTTTATGAGTGATTGCAGGCTGTTTGCTTTTTCACCATTGGCGATCACAAGATCTATTCCCGCTTGTGTTGCGGCCTGCGCTGCCTGTATTTTGCTTTTCATACCCCCCGTTGATAAACCGGGGATGGCCTCGCCCGCCATATCTTCGTGAGTGCTTGAGAGCTTTTCCACGACAGGTATATGCTGAGCGCCCGGGTCTTTGGTTGGGTCATCGGTGTATAAGCCATCAATTGTCGACATCAGCACCACCAGATCTGTGTTCATCATCTGGCCGACACGAACGGCGAGGCGGTCATTATCGCCAAAACGAATTTCACCCGTAGAGATGGCATCGTTTTCATTAATTATAGGAATAACGCCAGCATCAAGAAGTGTTGAGAGTGTCTCCCGCGCATTCAGGTACAGGCGGCGATTTTCAGTTTCACTAATGGTCAGCAAAACTTGCGCAGCGTTGAGATTACGTTTTGAGAATGCCTCAAAATATGCGGCGAACAAGTGAAATTGCCCAATAGCGGATGAGGCTTGTTTTTGCTCAAGCGGAATTTTATCCGGTGGTGTATTGAGGGATATGCCAAGCGTTTCGCGGCCCAAGGCCACTGCGCCGGAGGATACGATAATGATCTTCTTTCCGGATTTATGGAGTGTTTGAATATCGTTTGCAAATGCCTCAAACCAGTCCTTTCGCACGGTATTTGTTTTGGGATCACGAATAAGAACGGAGCCAATTTTAATGACAATGGTTTTGGCTGATTTAATAAGCTCAGGGACTTTAGTTGGCTGTTTGCTCTTCATGAAAGAAGCTCATCACTGTATTTTACAGGGCCATCCTCCAATTCCTTTTGGGCGGTTTTTTTGTCGTCCTTTATTTTGTAAATGGCCTGACCCAGAAGATATAAAACATTATCCACACCTTCTCCCGATACAGCAGAGATTTTATGCACAGGCTTACCCACAGCATCCTCTAATGTTTTACGCTGATCTTCGGCAAGTTCTTCGCCTAGCGCATCAATTTTATTGATGGCGATGATTTCCTGCTTTTTTGACAGACCCTGGCCGTATTCCTTGAGCTCATTTCGGATAGTTTCATAT
>CAYGQP010000168.1:0-4669 GCA_964352115.1 uncultured Micavibrio sp.
GGTAAGGGTAAGGGATCTCCTGAATATTGGGCCGCGCGCGTTAAGCCTGGTCGTATTATGTTTGAATTAGATGGTGTGCCATTGAACATTGCGCGTGAGGCTATGGATTTGGCGGCGATGAAGTTGCCGATCAAAACAAAATTTGTGACACGCGTTGGCGCAGAGGATTAGGATTATGAAAGCTGAAGATCTAAAAACAAAGACAGAAGACGAGCTGAAAAAGCTTCTTCTTGATACCCGTAAAGAGCAATTCAATATGCGTTTCCAGCGTACAAATGGTCAGCTCGAAAAAACGCATGAGATGCGCAAGGCGCGCCGCAATGTTGCGCGTATCAAGACATTTTTGAACATGAAGGCTGAGCAAGAGCAGGCACCAAAAGCTAACAAAGCTCCTGCGAAGAAGGCCGCACCAAAAGCTGCTAAGAAGAAGGATACTAAAGATGCCGCGTAGAGTTCTAGAAGGCGATGTTGTGAGCGCGAAGACGGACAAGACGATTACTGTTCTTGTTGAGCGTCGCTTCATGCACCCGATTTACAAGAAATACCTGAAGAAGACATCAAAATTCACAGCGCATGACCCAGCCAATAAGTATAAAGCCGGTGACCGCGTATCGATCATTGAATGTCGCCCGATTTCAAAGACAAAGCGTTGGATCGTGACGGATGCTGATGGACAGCAAATTGCGCCGACCAAGTCTGCTGCCAAAAAAGCTGAGCCTAAGAAGGAAGAAGCGAAGAACCCCGCTTCTAAAAAAGAAGAAGCTAAAAAGCCGGCTGCGAAGAAAGCTGCTCCTAAAAAGGAAGAGGCAAAGAAGCCCGCAGCAAAAAAGACAACTGCAAAGAAGAAGGATAAATAAGCCATGATTCAGATGCAAAGCAGAATGGAAGTGGCGGACAATAGCGGTGCACGTGAAGTGCAGTGCATTAAGGTCCTTGGTGGATCCAAACGCCGCACAGCCAACATTGGTGATGTGGTTGTGGTTTCAATTAAGGAAGCAATTCCGCGTGGCCGTGTGAAAAAAGGTACGGTTCACCGCGCTGTGATCGTGCGTTCAAAATTTGGTCTTCAGCGTCAATACGGTGAAAAAATTCGTTTCGACGGCAATGCCTGCGTTTTGATCAACGCAAATGGTGAGCCTCTTGGGACACGTATTTTTGGGCCCGTCACACGAGAGCTTCGTGCTGGTGGATACATGAAGATTATTTCATTGGCATCGGAGGTGCTCTAGTTATGACACAATCCCAAAACGTGAACAAAAAGTTCAAAATTAAAAAAGGCGATGAGGTTGTTGTTCTTACTGGTAAGGACAAGGGCACAAAAGGCGAAGTGTTAAAAATTCTGACCGACAAGTCCCGCGTTCTGGTTCAGGGCGTGAACATGGTTACAAAACACACCAAGCCTTCTCAAACGTCACCAGGTGGAATTGAGAAAATGGAACGTTCCATTCACGTTTCGAACGTGGCGGTTGTTGACCCTAAATCCGGTGAGGCGACGCGCGTTGGATACAAAACGTTGAAAGATGGCAAAAAAGTTCGCGTGGCACGTAAGTCCGGCGAAACACTTGCCGATTAATGGCACGGATGAACAAGCGAGATAAGTTATGAGCTATACACCAAGATATAAAACAGTATACGAAAAAGAGATTGTTCCAGCCTTGCAGGAAAAGTATGGGTACAAGAACAAGCATGAGCTCCCAAGATTGGAAAAGATTGTTTTAAACATGGGCGTTGGCGAAGCCACTCAGGACCGTAAGCATATTGAGAATGCAGCCAATGACCTTGGTTTGATTGCTGGTCAAAAGCCGGTGATTACAAAGGCTCGTCAATCAAATGCGTCCTTTAAGGTTCGCGAAGACATGGCTCTTGGTTGTAAGGTTACGCTGCGCGGCGCGCAAATGTATGAATTCCTTGATCGTCTCGTGACCATTACAATGCCACGTATCCGCGATTTCCGGGGGATCAATGGCAAAAGCTTTGACGGTCGCGGGAATTACGCGATGGGCATTAAGGAGCACATTGTGTTCCCAGAGATTAACTATGACAGAGTCGATAAGATCCGCGGTATGGACATTGTGATTTGTACAACCGCAAAATCAGACGACGAAGCAAAAGAATTGCTCAAAGGCTTCAAGTTGCCTTTCAGTAACTAAGAAAAGAAGGAAAAGAGACACATGGCAAAAGTATGCATGATTGAGCGCGATAAGAAGAGAGCGAAGATGGTTAAATCTTACGCCAATAAGCGCGCGAAGCTCAAAGCCATTATTAAAGATCGTAACCTCCCCGCGGAAGAGCGTTTTCAGGCTGTTCTTCAGCTGGACAAGTTGCCCACGAATTCATCCAAAATTCGGATGCGTAACCGTTGCGCTCTGACTGGTCGCCCTCGCGGTTACTTTAGAAAAGTTAAACTTTCTCGCATTGCATTGCGGGACTTGGCCTCTCGTGGTGAGTTGCCAGGTGTTGTGAAATCAAGCTGGTAAGGGGATAAAATTATGAGCATGAGTGATCCTCTCGGAGATATGTTGGCCCGTATTCGGAATGGACAAATGGCACAGAAAAGTGTCATTGAATGTCCTCATTCGAAGCTACGTGTAAACGTTTGTGCCGTTTTGAAAGATGAAGGCTTTATTCGCGAATTTTCTGTTGAAGATCGTGAGAATAATAAAAAAGTCTTGAAGATCGAGTTGAAATACTCTGAAGGCCGCGGTGTGATCCGCCAGATGGACCGTGTGTCCAAGCCAGGTCGTCGCGTGTATTCAAAAGCCTCTGATCTTCCACGTTTTTATAACGGTCTTGGTATTTTGGTTGTTTCTACACCAAGAGGCGTTATGCCCGACGCACAAGCGCGCGAGCAAAATGTCGGCGGTGAAATTTTATGCCAGGTATTTTAATAGGTATTTGGGCAGTTAAAGGTTAAAGGACGAAAATAATGTCACGTATTGGACAAAAACCGATCACAGTTCCTGAAGGTGTAGAAGTTACACTTGATGGACAAACTGTAAAAGCAAAAGGCAAGTTGGGCGAGCTGGTGCAAGAAGTTCACTCAGAAGTTTCCGTGAAAATGGAAGATGTTGCCAATGACGAGGGTAAAACTGAAAAAGTTTTGACGTTTGGCCCTAAGTCTAACAGTCGTTTTGCTCAGCAGATCTGGCCAACAATGCGCACATTGGTTGATAATATTGTGATTGGTGTAAGCGAAGGTTATACAAAGAAGCTTCAGATCCAGGGGGTTGGTTATCGTGCGAATTTGCAGGGTACGACCTTGGTCATGACTCTCGGGTTTTCGCATGAAGTTCGTTTCGATGTTCCCAGTGATGTGACAGCGAAGGTTGAAAACCAAACTCAAATCGAAATTTCAGGTATCGACAAGCAGTTGGTTGGCCAGGTTGCGGCAAAGATTCGCGGATTTAAACCTCCTGAGCCTTATAAAGGCAAAGGCATTCGTTACGAAGATGAGTATGTCATCCGTAAAGAAGGCAAGAAGAAATAAGGATTAAGACAATGGCAAAAGCAACACAGAAAACAACAGGCGCTCAACGCCGCAGCTTCAGAACACGGAACAAGATCCGTCGCGTGAACATTGACCGCAACGCGGTTCGTGAAGTTCGTCCGCGGTTGTCGATCTTCCGTTCAGGCAAGCAGATGTATGCGCAAGTGATTGATGACCTTAAGGGCGTTACAGTGGCCGCGGCATCAACTGTTGAGCCAGAGCTTAAAGAAAAGCTCAAGTCTGGTGCGAATAAAGAAGCTGCTACGGAAGTTGGTAAGCTGATTGCCGAGCGCGCGAAGAAAGCTGGTGTTGCCAAGGTCGTTTTTGACCGCGGTCGTTTTTTATATCATGGCCGTGTTAAGGCTTTAGCAGATGGCGCCCGTGAAGGCGGCCTCGAATTTTAAGATTTTAGGAGAGCATAAGAATGGCACAACCACAGTTTAAAAAAGAACAAGAACGCGAAGAGTCCGAATTTATCGAGCGCCTGGTTGGTATCAACCGTGTTGCGAAGGTGGTAAAGGGCGGTCGTCGTTTTGCATTTGCCGCATTGGTCGTGGTTGGCGATGGCAAGGGCCGTGTTGGTCATGGTCATGCAAAAGCACGTGAAGTGCCCGAGGCGATTACAAAAGCTACGATGCAGGCCAAGCGTAACATGATCCGTGTTCCCCTTCGTGAGGCGCGTACGTTGCATCACGATGTTAAGGGTCGCCACGGTGCGGGTAAGGTTTTCCTTCGTTCTGCGCCTTCTGGTACAGGTATTATTGCCGGTGGTCCCATGCGCGCGGTGTTCGAAGCGCTTGGTATTCATGATGTTGTGGCGAAGGCCATTGGGTCTAACAACCCATATTCAATGGTGAATGCAACGTTTGAAGCTCTTAAAGCTCTACAATCACCTCGCCATGTAGCGGCACGTCGTAACAAAAAAGTTGGCGAGATTGTCTCTAATCGTCAAGTCAATATGCTGGCGGAAACGACTGAAGAAGCTAAAGGATAAGAACAATGGCTGACGAAAAAGATACGAAGAAAAAAGCACCAGCGAAAAAGGCTCCTGCTAAGAAGACAGAAGCCAAGAAAGCACCTGCAAAGAAGCCGGCAGCTGAGAAAACAGATGCACCGAAGGCTGCTGCGTCTAAGGCCGCAGAAACTCCTGCGAAGAAGGCAGAAGCGAAGAAAGCTGCAGAG
>CAYGQP010000169.1:0-4648 GCA_964352115.1 uncultured Micavibrio sp.
ACCGCCGCCGCTGTCGCCACCAAATCCGCCGCTGCTGGATTCTTGAGACATTGCGTCCGTTGCATCGTTAATCTTGTCCTTTAGGACATGAGAGGCGCGGAATACCAATACTTTTCTCGGCAAAATCGGAACTTCTACACCGGTTTTAGGGTTACGGCCAATGCGTTCGCCCTTTTGACGAACAGAAAAGCTACCGAAAGAAGAAATCTTTACATTTTCACCCCTGATGAGTACGTCAGAGATCTCATCAAGAACTGATTCCACGAGGTCGGCGGACTCGTTTCGTGACAAACCAACCTCTTCGTATACGGCCTCAGCCAAATCAGCGCGCGTAATCGTACGATTTTCCATGTGTGCTCCTATTATAAGAATGTTTTAAGGTTACCGATTCGACCTTTTTAGGTCAATCGAAACACCTTTGAGGCGAACAAATAAATGTTCATATCTTCAAAGGCTAAGGCGGAAAACTTTATCCAGCCTCATCCTACTCTATTTTAAGTGAGAAATGTTACAAAAAAGTGAATAAAGCGTTGTTTTTATGCAAATTTTCTTGCGTGAAGCTCTCTAAAAGGCCTACATGCGCAGCAAGGCAGAGCCCCAGGTCAAACCGCCGCCCATGGCCTCAAGCAAGACCAGATCACCTTGCTTGATCTTGCCAGCCCTAATTGCTTCGTCAAAGGCCAGAGGAATAGAGGCCGCGGATGTATTGCCATGACGATCAACCGTCACGATAACCTTGTCCATATCAAGTCCGAGTTTTTTCGCAGTGGCTTCAATAATACGGATATTAGCCTGATGTGGCACAAGGTAATCAATATCGTTTGCGGAGAGATTATTGCTATTCAGGGCCTCATTTACAGCGTCTGCCATATACTGCACAGCGTATTTAAACACTTCACGACCATGCATAATGATATGTCCGCTATCTCCCGTTGTTGATGTTCCACCGCTTGTGTAAAGCATGTCGCGCTGATTGCCATTCGCATAAAGGTGCGAAGACAAGATGCCGCGATTTGGATCTTCTGAGGCTTCGATAATCACAGCGCCAGCCCCATCGGCAAATAACACACAGGTTGTTCGGTCTTCCCAGTCCAAAATGGAGGACATTTTTTCCGCGCCAATCACAAGAACGCGCTTCAATTGACCACTGCGGATGAAGTTATCAGCCGTGCTGATGGCGTAAACGAATCCCGTGCATACCGCCTGAATGTCAAAGGCTGTGCATATAGGAATGCCCAGGGCATCTTGCACAATAACCGCCGTAGAGGGAAAGGTTTTGTCCGGCGTCGTTGTCGCAACGATTATGCCATCAATATCTTCAGGTTTTAATCCACCAGCATCCATAGCATTCTTTGCGGCTTCGATCGCCAGAGTGCTTGTGCTTTGGTTATCTGCTGCAATGTGACGTTGTTTGATACCGCTGCGTTTTGTGATCCATTCATCACTGGTGTCGACCATTTTGGCCAAATCATCATTTGTGAGAATTTTTTCGGGAAGATAACTGCCCGTGCTGCGGACGATACTGCGGAACTGGCTCATAGTGATGAAATACCCTGCTATACCTTTTTTTGATAAAAATGCTGAAACCTAAACGGCTTGTGACAAAAATGAATCCTGGCTCATGAGATGATTAATTTCTTCGGACACACGTTTAATGTATCCATGATCAGACAAGTTTATAGCGCGCCTGATCGCCGTTGAGAAGCCCAGAGCATCTGTACCGCCATGACTTTTGACACACAGCCCATTCAGGCCCAAAAACACGCCGCCATTATAAAGGCGCGGATCCATGGTTTTTTTAAAGCGCTTCAGTGCGAAAAATGCCAGTAAACTGCCTAGTTTCGCAAGAGGGTCCGAACCCAATGCCTTTTTAAAAGAATGCTTGGAAAACATGCCCATGCCTTCAATCGTTTTTAGCGCGATGTTCCCCGCATATCCATCACAGACCACGACATCGACCGTACCCTTTGTAATATCAGTGCCCTCGACAAACCCATAATAACGTCCGGGAAAATCGACATTGGTGAGAATATTTGCAGCACTGCGAACATGGTCAGGGCCTTTTGTATCTTCCGTGCCTACGTTAAGCAATCCAACGGACGGGACATCAATATTTTTGTTAATTTTAGAAAACACGGCGCCCAGTACAGCAAATTGCGCCAGGTTTTCGGCATCTACCAGTGTATTGGCCCCAAGGTCGAGCATTATGATGCTGCCCTTCATTGTCGGCATCAGGCTGGCAATCGCTGGGCGGTGAATGCCGGGCAATGGTTTGAGGACAACCTTCGCAAGAGCCATTAACGCGCCTGTATTGCCCGCGGAAACAACAGCTTGGGCACGCCCATCATGGACGGCTTCAATTGCCATACGCATGCTTGTGCCCTTACTGGAGCGCAAGGCCAGAGATGGCCGTTCATCACTACGGATGCTTTTCTCTGTATGAATGATTTCGACGCGTTTTTTTAGTTCTTTATATTGGTCAAGAACTTCTAATATTTGAACCTTATCGCCAAATAGCAGAAATTTTGCGTGAGGATACTCTTTGCTGATGATCGCTGCGCCGGGGATAACAACTTCTGGGCCGACATCGCCTCCCATTGCATCCAAGGAAATTGTAACAGGATTTTTTGCTGTATGCGTGCTCTCTGAACTATATTGCGCAGACAAAGTGAATAGCCTCCCTCGGCTCACACGGATTGGATAAAAAACTCAAACAGCATTAGTGATAGAACACGAAACCGATGTTGCCAAGGTTAAAAGGCCTTTTTATGCACGGTCACGTTTTTTAAATCAGGGATTTAATCGCGACCTTCGATAATTTGCTCGCCCTTGTACATGCCTGACTTCAGGTCGATGTGATGACGACGCTTTGGCTCACCTGTATGCGTGTCTTCAACCCAGTTTTCAGTCTTCAAGCGATCGTGTGCACGGCGCATATTACGTTTCGATGGTGTTGTTTTTCTCTTTGGAACAGCCATGGAAAATATCCTTATCCTCTGCGTAGCACTGCTACGTCTTTTGTTTATGAATGGCGTTGATAACGAAATTTCGAACAACATGCAAGAAAAAGATGAAAGTAAAGGGCTTTAAAATTCTAATGCATCATTAAGCTTTTTACCGTTAATCTTTATTTTTTGTAAGCTTGTCCTTCCATTCCTTCAGTCCTGCAAATGGATTTTCAACCCCTGTTTCAATCGCCTTAACATCTCCGGCTTGTGCGTGAAATTCCTCAACACCCGGCGCATGTGGATATGGATTAAGGCCCAGTGAGAGATATTGCGTCGCCAAATCGCCAACATCTATGCGGCCCTCAATAATGGGCTCAGGGTCTTCTGATTCATCAACAATGGGCATTTCCCCTGCCCCTTTCTTCATTTCCTTCTCCTTGCGCGCTTTGGTGAAGGAGATTGCGGATTCGGGGTCTGCGTACCATGCCTCAAATTGTTCCAGGATCGTGCCCTGAACGGGGTCGCCAGTGACCACACATTCCTGTGTCACATCAGCCTCGATTTCCCCAGTAATATGCACGACCATATTGCCCCGAATGCGAACGAGCTTAAGGTCGGCTTTTGCCCGATCAACGCTGAGAATATCCAGACGTTTCGCTAAATTTTTTCTTTGCTCATCATCAGCGGAGATCACCAGTGTGCTGGGCGCGCCGGTAATGTCGTCCGCATCAACGAAATGTGACCATTCAGCCTGCGGCATGTCTCGTTCTTGGCTCATTATATTGAGTCTCCTTTATGGTTTGGGGATTTATGAATTTCACCTCCCCTGATAAAAACTCTTTAAACTCTGTTTGTTTAAACTTTTCAACATTCAGGTGCACATAATCGTGCATCATCATCAAGGCCCCCTCGTCTGGGTTATCCATCGTTCCGAAGAGATTACGCCGCAATGCCTCAAAAAACGCCCCTTGATCATCCAGCGCTTCATCGTAGGCATGAACACGGCCGTTAAAGCCCTTCATCATACGTTTCATGTGCTTCGTGATTCCCATATCCCCAATACCGATTTCACGCAGCGTTTGGTCCATATCGTTAAAGGCAACATCAAAAAGCGCCTGGCTCAGTCTCTGCCCCTCTGCGCTTTTAAGCACATTCATGGCCATAAAAAGATGCAAGACAAGCAGATCAAAACGGCCATCCAGCGTATCGGGCACATTAAACCGTGTGTAGAATTCCGGATTACGAATATGGCCAAGAGCTGTGCCATATAATTTTTTGGCCGGTTGTACATAGGGATTTTTTGACTTAAAGAATGTAAACATTGATTTTCCCTGTGTTGGAGCGCTATACAAATAAATATGAACATGAAAATAAACAAACCCCATAAAAAAACAAGCTTTGGCTCATATTTTGCCCTGAGCCTTTCCGCCGCCCTTATTCTTGGTGCCTGCACACCAACGATAAGCCAGCGCGGGAACATGCTTGAAGATCATCAGATTGAAGATGTCGTTCTCGGTATTCACACGCGCACAGACGTTCTTAGAATTCTCGGTTCTCCTACGACGACAGCGCCGTTTGACGATACGAAGTGGTACTATTTAGGCCAGAAAATGGAAAAACGCGGGGTCCTTGATCCTGATGTTTCAGAGGAACGTATTGTCCTGGTTTCGTTCGACGATCAAGGTGTTGTACAAGAAATT
>CAYGQP010000170.1:0-4623 GCA_964352115.1 uncultured Micavibrio sp.
ATTGTATTTCATCTCTTCACCCCGCTTGGCATCGAAGTGCAGGGTGATGGTGGAACTTTATTTTACATGGCTTGTGGAATATGGCTGTCATCGCTGGTTTTGATTGTTTTGCACAAAGATGTTATAACACAGACCTTGAACAGAGAAAAACAGCGATAAAGAAAAAGGCATAAAATGAAATTAGCGAACAACCCTCAACAGAACAGCACTTCACCAGAGCGATCCATAATCAATGGCTTGCGATATGTCATTGATGACTGCATGAAGGTTCCACAAACCATTGAGGAAGATCTGTATCAGAAAACATCCGATGATGGATCAATTGGTGGTCACACACGTCATATGCTTGAATTTTTCCAGCTCTTTGTTGCACAAGCCAAAACGGGTAAAATCGATTATGAACAGCGTCAGCGCAATGCGATGTTTGAAACCTCGCCTGAAGCCGCTGAGCGAGCCTTTATCAAGGTGAAAAATGACCTTGAGACGCTCTGCAGCGATCAAAACCTGTATACCATGATCTCCGTTTCTGAAATGCCCGGCTTTGGTCTGGGTAAAATCGAGGTGCAATCATCATTGGCACGAGAGGCTCTTTTTTTGATCGAGCATGCCATTCATCACATTGCCATTATCAAATTACTTGCCGCGCAGAATGGCGTTGAATTCGAGGATGGGTTTGGCGTTGCGCCATCCACTCTAGTGTACAGAACAGCCAAAGCGGCATAGTTTATGTGTACACTCAGCATTTACCGTGACGATGATATTGTGCGTATTACCATGAACCGTGATGAGCGCCGCACACGCGCCGATGAAATTCCCCCAAAGCAATGGGATGACCCCAACATGATCGCACCTGTCGACTCACAACGCGGTGGAACATGGATTGGCGTGAATGCTGATGGCGTTTGGGCGTGTCTACTCAATGGCTATCTCGAACACATTGATGATGCAGATTTTGATGCAAGCGTTTATGAATCTCGCGGAACCCTGATCCCCGAAGCTCTTGCCAGCGATGACCCCGTAATTTTGATCGAACAGAAGGATCTCTCGCCGTTTCAGTCCTTCCGTCTGCTGATCGGTGATGAAAACCTTGAAACAGAGCTCTATTGGGATACGAAAACCTTGCATAAGGAGGAATATCCGCTGAATGGCTGGATGTTTCGTACCTCATCCTCATGGAATCAGTCCGAAGTTCAGGAGTTTCGCAAAAATTTCTTTGAGCGCTGGAAAGAACGCGGCGCGGAGCACAATGAACATGGTGTGCCGCTGGTTCACCTGCTGACACAGCAGGGAAAGGATTCCTGGACGCCGTATATGTCACGTGAACGGTCCTGCACACGCAGCATTAGCCAAATCCTTATTCCTAGAAATGGTAAGGTTTTGTTTAAATACTGGCCCGTTCAAAATATCGTCAATCAACCGCAAACGGTTGAACTCATGAAGGATGCGGCCTAGCTTGAGTGATTAAGGGCTGCATCTCACAGGTCAATAAGAAACGATTAGGTTTATAAGCGCAAAATACATTCATTCTGTTTCGCTAATGTGCTTTGCTGCCGCCAAAATATAGTGGGATAGGGCCTGAGGTTCAGAGGTGTGCAGTTCTGCGCGTACAAATTTATTGTTTTTTATTAGTGACTTGCGTCGCTCTTTAAACTAGAAAAACGTGATTCGTATGCTTTTTTTATGTCGGCACTTTATTGATACGAAGGGCGTCGTATGCGCGCAAATTATATTAATTTTCATGCTTTCAAAAACGCACCGTTTTTATTATTTTGGGGTGTTGTTAACCCTATTAGGCGTTTGTAAAAATCATAAAAAATATTTTCAAACCTTGCCCTGAGGAAACAAAATCCTAATTTCGTAACTTGGTACTATTACATCAAAGGTTAATTTATGACCCCGCACAATGTGGCAAATGCCGCTCAGGATTTTACAGACCAAGACCTGTTGAATACCAAAACGATTGTCCTGACGGGCAATGACGTTGAGAAAAAACGTCAGGAAATTCTCGAATATTTTCACAAAAGCTTTTCTCTGTATGAGAGTATTTTTGAGTGCCTGAAGGACGATGAGTCTTTCTATTTGCGCGCTAATCCGTTGCGCCATCCATTGATTTTCTATTATGGACACACGTCTGTGTTCTTCATCAACAAAATGAATGTCGCGGGCCTGATTAGCGAGCGCGTCGATCCAAAGCTGGAATCGATGTTGGCGATTGGTGTTGATGAAATGTCGTGGGATGACCTGAATGATGGTAATTATGATTGGCCTACCCCGGCCGAGGTCAAGGCACACCGCGACACAACACGAAAAATTGTCGATGGCTATATCCGCAGCGTTGATTTTAGCCTCCCCATTGATTGGGACAGCCCGATGTGGATTATTATGATGGCGATTGAGCATGAAAGAATTCACCTTGAAACTACGGCCGTTCTGCTGCGTGAACTCCCACTCACCGCTGTGAAACCACACCCGATCTGGGGCAGGATTTGCCGTGAAACTGGTGAAGCTCCCCAGAACGAATTGCTGCCCGTCATAGGCGGGGATATTCGCCTGGGCCGTGACCACGGCGATGGCCTTTATGGCTGGGACAATGAATATGGAACTTATGAAACAACGGTAAAGGATTTCAAGGCCAGCAAATACCTTGTTTCTAATCGGGAGTTTTTGGAATTCGTTGAGGCGGGTGGCTACACGAACGAAAAATACTGGAGCGCGGAGGGCTGGGATTTTATCCAATATCACAAGGCACAGCATCCCGTATACTGGCGCAAAAATGGCCAGAGCTATAAATACCGGGCCATGCTGGAGGAAATCGACATGCCGTGGGACTGGCCGGTCGATATAAATTACCTTGAGGCCGCGGCGTTTTGCCGCTGGAAATCGGAAACAACAGGCAAACATATTCGCATGCCGACCGAGGCTGAATGGCACACGCTCCGCGCGCTTGTCGATACAGACCAGCCCTATTGGGATAGCGCACCGGGAAATATCAATCTGGAAGGCGACATGTCCGCCTGTCCCGTAAACCGTCATGAATTTGCAGGCGGGTTTTACGATATCATCGGCAATGTCTGGCAATGGACGGAAACACCGATCGATGGATTTGAAGGCTTTGAGGTCCATAAAGCCTATGACGATTTCTCAACCCCGACATTTGATGGCAAGCATAATATTTTTAAGGGCGGCTGCTGGATATCCACCGGCAATTACGCCATCAAGGACTCGCGCTATGCGTTCCGCCGTCATTTCTGGCAATATTCTGGGTTACGTTATATTGAGGCAGAGCCTGTTGATGAAACTGAAGGAGAGGTCAACGTGTATGAAACAGACTCCATGGTATCGATGTATATCGAATTCCATTATGGCGATGAACATTTTGGTGTGCCAAATTTCCCTGTGGCTTGTATTGACGCCATCAAGGGTCACATCGGTGATCGCAAAACCGAGCGAGCTCTGGATATTGGTTGTGCATCGGGACGAAGTTCCTTTGAGCTAGCCAAAATTTATGATCATGTTGATGCTCTTGATTTTTCCGCCCGCCTGATTGAGGCGCCAAGCGGGCTTCAACAAAAGGGATCGCAGCGCTATACGATTCAGGATGAAGGCGAGCTTGTGACCTACAAGGACGTTACGCTAGCGGAATTTGGCTACGATAAGATCAAGGACAAGGTTGCATTCTCACAAGGTGATGCGTGTAATTTGGCGGATAAATATACCGATTATGATCTGGTCTTTGGCGGCAACCTTATTGATCGCCTCTATGAACCAATGAAATTCTTAGACTTGATCAAGAACCGCATAAGACCAGGGGGCCTGCTTGTTTTAACCTCACCCTACACATGGTTGGAGGAATTCACCGCGCGCGAAAACTGGCTTGGCGGTTTTAAGGCCAATACAGGGGAGAGCTACACCACGCTGGAAGGTCTCGCCGATGCGCTTGCACCAGAATTTACGCAAGTTGGCGATGCGCGGGACATTCCGTTTGTTATCCGCGAAACGCGCCGTAAATACCAGCACACAATTGCCCAGTTTAGCGTGTGGGAAAAGACGTAACTTAGGGCAATACAATCTTGCGCGTGGCTTGAACCCTGCTAATCTGTAATCATGCAAAATCAATTTGACCTGATGCGGGAGAGGAAATTCTGGCCGCTGTTTGTGACCCAGTTCTTTGGGGCGTTCAACGATAATCTCTTTAAAACGGCCGTCTCTGTGCTTATTGCCTATGGTATTTGGACCATCGATGGCTGGGACCCGGCGGTCATTGTCTCCCTCGCGGCAGCGCTGTTCATTCTCCCGTTCGTCTTGTTCACGCCATTGGCGGGTGAACTGGCTGATAAATACGACAAGGCAAAGATCATCCGCATCATCAAAATTGCTGAAATCGTGATTGTTTTGACGGCAATTTTGGGTCTTGCTCTGTCATCTATCCCTTTACTGCTTGTGGTGTTATTCGCGCTCGGCGCACAATCGGCGTTTTTCAGCCCGACAAAGTTTTCGATCTTGCCGCAACAGCTGGAATCCGCTGAGCTGATTGGCGGGAATGCCTTGCTGAATACCGGAACCTATATTGCGATTTTGCTTGGCACAATATTCGGCGGGTTGTTGGCATTCAGTGCCTTAGGG
>CAYGQP010000171.1:0-4612 GCA_964352115.1 uncultured Micavibrio sp.
CGTCCCGATATCGTGTGGTTTGGGGAAATGCCGTATATGATGAATGAGATTGCTGATGCTTTGCGGGAATGTGATCTGTTTATCTCGATCGGGACATCCGGGAATGTTTATCCAGCTGCTGGATTTGTGCAGGAAGCTCTGTTTTCTGATGCCCATACGATTGAGGTCAACCTCGACCCTTCACAAAACTCATCCGTTTTTCATGACAGTATTTTGGGTAAAGCAGGCGAAAAGGTCCCGGAACTGGTTGAGCGTTTATTAGCATGACAGTACATAAATCATTTTAACCACAGTCAAAATTTGAAGAAGCTTTACAGCCGCGAAACCAAGTGTGATATTGGAGATTAACGTTCAACAATTTGAGTACCTGCTTTGTTTTCTCACCGCCTAAAATCCATATGCTTTATTCTGTTGATGGTCGTCTCTTCTTTGAGCGCGACTCATGCACATGCATTGGATATTCAGCAAGTGCGGTTTGGGGTGCACCCGGATAAAACACGATTGGTTATTGATTTAAGCGAGAGCTCTGATTTTCGTGTGTTCACGCTTTCGGACCCATACCGGATGGTCATTGATTTACCGCCCTTTAATTGGAACGCTGGCGCGGTTAAGGAAACATTGAGCGCAGGGATTACCGGCGTCCGCCATGGAAATTTACAACCCGGTATATCCCGCGTTGTGTTTGATATGAGTAGCCCCACCGCTGTTCGATCAGCCTTTGTGCTACCCGCCAGCGCAGAAAAACCGCATCGTCTTGTGATTGATTACAATAATGTTGATCACGCATCATTTGAGGCTGCCCGTCATAACGTGCATGGGACATTATCCATCATCAAGCCGTCATCTTTTGCCTATAAAGACGCAGCGCTAGGGCAATACGCGCCGCCCGTCCCCACGAAGAAAACTATTAAGCCTCTTGTTGTTATTGATGCGGGCCATGGGGGCGTGGATCCTGGCGCCATTGCATCCAACGGTGTCTATGAAAAAAAGATCACGCTGAAGCTCGCGCAGGCCTTAAAACAGGAACTTGAGAGCACGGGAAAGTTCCGGGTGGCGCTGACCCGGGACAAGGATGTTTTCATACCCCTGCGTGATCGCGTGGCCTTTGCCCGCAAGCGCAATGCCGACCTTTTTATCTCCATCCATGCGGATTCATTGAAAAAGCGCGATGTGCGCGGTGCATCCGTATACACATTGTCCGAAAAGGCATCAGATGCGCAAACGGCCAAGCTCGCGGATCGCGAAAACCGAGCAGATTCAATCGCCGGGCTTGATCTGAGCATTGAGGATGATGAGGTGGCCAATATTCTGGTTGATTTGGCCATGCGCGATACCATGAACCAATCGAATTTCTTTGCCAATGCCCTTGTTGACGGGTTTTTATCTATGGATCTGAAAATGCTTGAAAACCCCCATCGCTATGCCGGGTTTGCCGTATTGAAGGCTCCGGACATTCCATCAGTATTGGTTGAGGCCGGGTTTTTATCAAATAGCCGGGAAGCACAGCTGTTGAATACAGAATCTTATCGTCAAAAGATTGTGAAGTCCTTGCGTAACGGGATTGAGGCCTATTTCAAACAGGCTGAGAAAAACCAAAGAATTTAAATCCTGCGCGCACGAGTGTGATATTCACGCAACACTTCATCCCTAAACCTTGCCTAAATATAAAAAAATTATTCAATAACAGTATTCAATGGGGATTCTTTTGTGTATAAATGGATAAGTTTTTCTTGGCTCCCAAACCAAAAGAGCTCCGGATTTTTTGATTCATTAACCAAAACTATAAACGAGGACACTATGAAGAAGTTATCTCTTACACTATGTATCGCTGGACTAGGCCTTAGCATGGCTGCATGTACAACAGTCAACCCAAATGACTCTGAGTCATATGCTTACCGTTCAGGCGGCGAAGAAGTTACAACAACAACTGCTGATCGCGTATTCAAACGCTCACAGTCCAAGTAACTTTTCTTCGACTACAAATTAAAAAGCCGCCCGGTTATCAAGGCGGCTTTTTTGATATATTCAAACATTTAAAATGATTCCTTAGATATCATTTCAAGGGTTTAAATTTCTGAAGGACGATGAGGGTTGTTCGTCCTCATAAGACGCGGTCTTTGGCTCTTCCACTTCGGGGTTGTCACGGGCTTCAGCGCGTTTTTTCTCTGCAATTTCTTTTTCATGCAGCGTTTTGTAAATCTGGGCGACTTGCTGCTTTATTGGAATATTCGGGCCCATTTGTGGTTCATCGGCAGATGTTTTAACGACTTTGCCACTTTGGTCCGGGGTGCTGACCATATCAGAAGAGCGGCTCAGAACATTAATTCCATACCCCTTGCGTTCGCGTAGAATTTTATAAACTTCATCCCAATCCAGCTTGGCGGCATGTTCACCCGCCGCTTCAAGAATAATCTGGATATCTTCCTTGCGCAGGCGCGCTGACGTAATAGTGCCCAGATCTTCGATCTCAATGGCCTGATCACGGTCAGGATGCGCCTCGATATAAAGCTTATCGTCGATCCACGCCGTTTTGACCGGCTGGTCAACCACCGTGACCTTCGTACCGACAGGCACCTTGGCAAATATCTGCTTGATATCTTCGGGATACAGACGAATGCAACCGCTTGAAATACGGCGACCAATGCCAAACGGGCGGTTTGTGCCGTGAATCGCATATGTAGGCCAACCCAGATAAATGGCATGTGTCCCAAGCGGATTTTCGGGACCGGGCTTTACCACAGCGGGAAGCTCCGGGTCTTCGTCACGCATTCTTTGAGTGGGGTACCAATGCGGGCCTTCTGTCTTGCGTACCACCGTCGTTGTTCCAAGCGGTGTATCAAGCCCTTCCCGTCCAACGCCAATTGGCACACTGATCGGCGCCTCGTCTTCTTTTTCAAAATAGTACAGACGCATTTCGGCAATATTTATGATGATGCCCTCGCGCGGGCCTTCAGGCAGGAGATGGCGCAACGGCAGAACGAGCTTTGTGCCCTCGCCGGGAATCCAGGGATCAATACCCGGATTAGCGGCCCGAATCTCTACAAAGCCCAAGTTATAGTCACGGGCCAAATGTACGAACGTATCGACGTATTTCGCGCTGTAGTTCTTATCCTCACCAATATAGGGTTTGTCATAGGCATGCGCCGCATTATTGACAATAAACACCGCCCCTATGGCGATCAGTAACCCGAAACAAAACTGTCTTAACTGTATTTTCATTTTAAATAGTCCAAATCAGGGAAGAGAGGTAGAACGAAAGAATTTGTATGTACATTATATGCTTGTTTGAAAAAATCCATGCCACAAAACCTTACGCATATTCACATCATACGTAAATGAAGTTTTGCAGGAAAGGGTTAAGATCTGGTTAGACGGAAGATGATATAAGGTTGTGCGCTCTAAATATGAAATCGTCCAGGGGCTGCAGGAGGCCTTACCCCCAGTTCCCTAGCTTCAACAGACATTTGAAGCAAAACAGGCCCTTGCCCATTGGCAGCGCCCCCGTCATGGTCATTAGCTAAAACACCGCCGCTCATTATACCTGGAATAAAGCGGTTTGGCCCCTGACATAGGCCTTCATCGGAGTTTTGGCCTTCGTGGGGACCGAAATTATCTGCTGCGCTTGCGTTCATAATATTTCTTTCACGTTAAAAAGAGTTCGGCCAATTTATTATGAAAAAATAAAGTTGTCAAACTTTTCGGAGCTAAGCCGCCTTCTTCATCCGCCCATCAAGCCCTTCAACGATTTTGTCGAGGAATTCTTCAGTCGTCAGAAACTTTTGATCCTTACCAATGAGAAGGGCAAGATCTTTCGTCATATGTCCGGCTTCAACGGTTTCGATACAGACGCGCTCCAGGGTTTCTGCGAAATCGACCACATCTGGTGTATCATCAAACTGGCCGCGGTATTTCAACCCTCCCGTCCAGGCGAAGATGGATGCGATGGGGTTGGTGGAGGTTGGGTTGCCCTGTTGATGTTGCCGATAATGGCGCGTCAGGGTGCCGTGGGCGGCTTCGGTCTCCACGCATTTTCCATCGGGTGTAAGCAGGACAGAGGTCATGAGCCCCAATGAGCCGAACCCCTGCGCGACGATATCGGATTGCACATCGCCGTCATAGTTCTTGCACGCCCAGACCATACCGCCATTACCCTTAAGCGCAAAAGCGACCATGTCATCGATCAGGCGATGTTCGTAGTAAAGCTCACGTTTTTCGAATTCCTCACGAAATTCCTTGAATACGTCATTAAATATCTCAATGAACCGTCCATCATATTGCTTCAGGATCGTGTTTTTCGTGGACATATAAACCGGGTAGTTCTTTTGCAGGCCGTAATTGAAACAAGCACGCGCAAAGCCCTCGATCGATTCATCCAAATTATACATACCCATGGCCACGCCAGCGGCGGGGAAATTAAAAACCTCCCATTCTTCAGGCGCGCTGCCGTCCTCGGGTTCGTATTTCATGGTCAGGCGGCCTGGGCCGGGGATTTTCATGTCCGTGGCCTTATACTGATCACCAAAGGCGTGGCGACCAATCACAATTGGTTTTGTCCAACCCGGCACATATTTCGGGACATTGCCAGTGACAATGGGTTCACGAAACACAGTAC
>CAYGQP010000172.1:0-4610 GCA_964352115.1 uncultured Micavibrio sp.
AAATTTGATGCAGCAATTTTGGGAAGATTGCAGAGAAGGTTTCATTGAACACCTTACAACAACCGGCATTAAAGCGGCTTCCTGAGCAGGATGAAGTCGTAGTGACGTAATCCATCCCCCTTATTAGGGTAAGATTCCATCTCATCCACTCTGGTGTTTTGAGAAAAGTCCTCCGGCATAACGGCAATATCCCACCCTTTATCTTGCACAAATTTGACAGCTGTATCCCTTGGCACAGCGTAATAGGTCTTGCCGCGCTTAATTTTTTTACACTTGCGTCCCTCGTTATAAATGTTTTTCCACATTTTATGACGCTGCTTACACCATTTCTCGCCTTTCTGGTCAATGTAATCAAAGGCTTCTTTGGATTTATAATAGTCTTGTGCCATAGTTGGTAAAGCATAATTGAACAAAACCACACCGCCTGATTTTACTGCTCGATGCGCTTTTTCAAAAAAGTCATGCCAAAGATCGCCTGTCTGAACGACTTGAAGAGTGCCAATAGTAATAATTGCATCCATAGCCTCATCCTCAAGATTTGTAAGACTATCTGAGGCATACGCCGCTATATTAGTCATTTTATTATACGCCGCTATTTCATTGCAGATATTCACGTAGACATCATTGATATCTATACCTTTGGCGTTTTTGTTCAGTTCAGCAAGATACCAAATCCAGCCTCCAATATGACAGCCGTAATCAAGTGTCTGATCAAGGCCTTCAATGCGAGCATATTTTAAAATTTCTCGAACAATCTCCCCCTCACGAATATAGCGACCAAAGTAATAGGAAAAGGGTGTTCCATTTCTATCTTCAGTAGCAAGTAAATGCGGAGGTAATTCAATCATAGTTTGCGTTTAGCCAGATGTTATAATAGTGTCAGTTACCATTACATACCTCATAAGGCAATCAGTAAAACACATGGATAGCAAATCATGCCTGTAAATATAGCTGTCATCGGATGTGGCCGTGTGGCAGGACATCACGTTAAAGCCATTCAGAAAAGCGAAAACCTTAAGCTCATTGCAGTATCAGACTTGGATAACGCTCGTATAGGAGATATACAAGCTATCGAAAACGCTCAGGGCTATAAGAATTATCATGAGATGCTTGATAAACATCCCGAGATTGACGCTGTTGCGATCATTACACCAAGCGGTATGCATTTTGAACATGCTCTGGACGTCGTCCAAAACTACAAGAAACATGTTGTCATCGAAAAGCCAATTGTGATGACCCCGGAACAGGGGCAGCTTCTCGGTCAAGCAGCAAAAGAAAACAATGTCGTTATTTTCCCAGTTCATCAATATCGCTTTAATCGCTGTGTGCAGCGCATAAAGAGGGCCATTGAAGAAAATGAGCTTGGCAATGTGTTTCTTGCCACTGTGCGGATGAGGTGGTGCAGACCTCAACATTATTATGACCGGGCCCCGTGGAGAGGAACATATGCACTTGATGGCGGGTGCACAACAAATCAGGGCATTCATCATTTGGATCTTCTGCGCTATTTGAATGGCGAAGTGAAGCGGGTTAATACGATCATGAAAACATATGGAGCGGATATTGAGGTTGAAGACACAGTATTGGCCCTATTGGAATTTGAAAACGGGTCAATCGGCAACCTGGAGATTACAACAGCCGCAAGGCCTGATGATTTTGAATCCTCTTTATCCATTATGGGATCAAAGGGTTTGGCCATGCTCGGCGGGGCATTTACAGATAAGCTCCTAGAATTCTCGCCGGATGAAACACAAACGATAGAATTTAGCGATAGCTTTACTGACGCTTATGGTCACGGCCATAACGAAATATACGAGGGCGTCTACCAAAAGCTAAGAGGGTTAGGCAAACCCGCACTGTCCTTCGAAGATGGTATGAAAACCATAGAACTCCTCCACGCTATATATCGGAGTGCTGAGGAAGAAACCTGGGTGGATATTAAAGACGGTTTGAGCTCTAAAAAGCTTGGCATCGAAAACGACGAGCTGGCAAAACTGTATAGAACTCATAAAGAACCGGCGGCAAATAAGAAAATATCATAATGAAAAACCGCAATATTAAATACGAAACACAGGAAATTGAGGCCTATTACAAAAATAATCGCTCCAAATGGAGCGACTTTTACCCTTCTGAACAACACATATTTGAAACCATCGATATAAAAAATGATGACAAAATTCTGGATATAGGTTGTGGATGCGGAGGTCTTGGGAATGCTCTAAAGGAACGTTTTGGAATTTCGGATTACACAGGTATCGATATTCACGAACAAGCCATTGCCACTGGGCAAAATCTATACCCTGACTTCAAATTACAAAGCGGAGACATTCTGTCTGAAGATGAACTGGGAATTGAGAGAGACCAATTTGACATCGTTATATCTTTGGGATGCTTAGACTTCAATCTGGAATTTGATCGCATGCTTGCTGCTGGAATGAGCTATCTAAAACGAGGAGGAACATTCGTCGCTAGCGTCAGAATTACAGATAAGCAATCTCTGACCTCTATGGAAACATCATACCAATATGTGAATTTTCAGGGAAAACATGAGGGTGAAAAAGCCCCTTACGTCATCATGAATTATCAAGATCTGATGCAAAAATTGAAAGCGTTCAAGCCATCTTCCATTAAAGCCTACGGCTATATGGGTAAACCCAGTACAACTGCGATAACGCCTTATGACGATGTCTGTTTTAGCGTCTTTGCAGTAACAAAAGGCCCAGCTGAAAAATACGCTGAAGATATAGATTTACCGCAATTCATAAAGTCCTATGACTGAACGTACCGAAGATATTCAGCTTAATCTGCTTGAAAAAGCCAAGCGCTATCAACGTCAATTTCAAACAAATAAAACAGCTTATCAGGCGGTAAGGCCTGAACGATATTTAAATGCCTGGTCCAAGGATTCCATTGGTTATTTAAAATTACAGGGGCTTCAAAAAGCCAAATGGACCAACATCCCATATTGGACAGAACGTCTGAAAAATATCTTTCGCTTAGGGTATCAGGAGACCATTGAGGTAAGACTACCGTCAGCAATGCCCCAAAACCCGCAGATTATTGTATCCTGGTGTACGCAGAACGATTTTTTAGATGATGGGTCTTTTCAATGTAAATACTTTGCAACCAACTCAGAAAACCTCGCCCATACAACATGGGTCCTCATTTCACTTGATAACACAGCACCACTAGCCCTGAAGGAGAATATTGTGCTCTTTAGCCAGGTGAAAGGGCCGTATTCACTCAGATCTCTGATAAAAAACGCTCTTTATTGTTTAAAGAAAAACATCCCGCTTTGCCGGGAGAGCTTAAGTGCACATGAGTTAGCAAGCGCGTTTGTGAACACTTTAGATCCCAAAACGATTGAGAAACTTCTGCTGCCGTATGAAGCACAGCCCTGGCAGCATGCGCTATGTAATCAGGTGAGGCAGCAGCAAAATGTTTTGATTATAGGGGATTTACATAGCTGTCTGGCCCCATTTCCTTCGGATTTCATCAAAAGACATGCCGCCCCGGACAAGGTCATAATGCACGGGCAGGGTCAAAAGGATATCCTAGTCCGGCATTTAGAGTGGAATGAAGAAGATGTCATCGTCAGCCCATCAAGACGGTTTAGTTCTGAAAATCACCAGCATTTAATGAACAAAATTTTGTTGCCATACCAATTTGAAGATACTCCGTCGATATTACATGCACTAGAAAGCCTATTTCAAAATCATTCGATAAATACTGCCGCTCTCCACATTCGCAATCATCCTGCGCGGCATAGCTCCGTTAAACACACTGATTTAATCAACCGCATTTCAACGTTACAAAAAAAATACAGTAAAACGATTGATCAGACTCAGGACGATAAAACATCAATTGTCATTGGGGCCTCTTCAGCCATTATCGAAGCTCTGGCCCATGGATTCAAAGTATTTCAAATTGCAGAAGATCCTATATTTGATAGCTATGGCAGTCTGATTTGGAATAACATCAAAACAAATCACCTCAGTAAAAACATTATTTTGTACGAAGCGGACAATAACTTTAACTACTTGGAATTTGGGCCCAACGATCCAAAAACACTTTTTGAATATGACTAAAACAATTTTTTTTGATTTCGATGGAGTCATTGTCGACTCAACACGCATTAAAACAGAGGCCTTTTATGAGCTTTTTCTCGAACATGGGGAAGAAAAAGCGCAAATGGCACAAACCTATCATTTGCAGAATGAGGGGGTAGATCGTTATGCGAAGATCAATCACATTTGCGAAAACATCCTCAATCAACCGCATGATCAGCAAAAGGAAGAACGTTACGCCAAGCAATTCTCGCATCTCGTGTTTGAGAAAGTGCTTAAATGTGGCTTTATACCGGGAGCACTCGAGTTTCTGAACAGTCTTTATAAACATAAAGTGCCGTGTTTTCTCTTATCCGCAACACCCGAAGCTTAACTGAAAAACATTTGCACACACCGCAGAATCGATCACTTTTTTAAAAAAATCTGCGGATCTCCTGTTTCAAAAACTGACCATGGGCTGTCGATCATGTCTGAAGAAACGTTGACAAAAGATAACATAGTATTCTTTGGCGATAGCGAGAGTGACTTGCGCGCAAGCAAAAA
>CAYGQP010000173.1:0-4592 GCA_964352115.1 uncultured Micavibrio sp.
AAATAATCTGACGAATTGAATCGAGAATTTCCTCGATCGAAGGTTCCTGATCTTCTGTCTCTTGGTCGTCGGTCATTGAGCGGTTTATTTAATCCTTTGACTATGAGATGGGTTTCGAATGAAACACCATGTAAAGTGTGGTCTATAATCAAGGGCTTGTCAAAGCACCTTCTTCCTGTTCACTCAGGCTATCCACATTCATATCGAAAAAAGTCCATTTAATGTTTTTCAAATTTTCACGCGGATCAATTATCATTTCACCGAAGTCCAAAACATCCGGAGACAACTCCCCAAGCGTTGATAGGAGTGCAAAACGGGCGACAAACTCGTTTCTCTGCGACGTAACAAGAGCCACTTGAGCATCGAGTGATTCCTGCTCTGCATCCAGTAAATCAAGAACCGTGCGCGCGCCTGCAATCATTTCTTCGCTTACTCCCTCACGCGCGACAGATGCCGCTTTAACCTGAGCTTGTCTAGACCGAATCTCGGCCTCCGCAGTTTGCAGGTTTTGCCAGTTGCGAATCGCCTCCTCGCGAATTTCTCTTTTCGCCTCTATGATTTCTAAGTAACGCTGATTCGCAACATGCTTTGCTTGCCGCACACGCGAGCGAACAGCCCCCGCCTGATACAATGGAAACGTAGCGGACAGACCAACCGTTTCGGATGTCTGTTCTTCAATTAAACCCGGCTGAGGATCAAGAGAACGGTTCCACTGCGCAAAAAAACCAATCTCGGGCAGAAGCTCGCCAAAAATACCATCAACATCTTCTTCCGAAGACTCATGCGCAAAAACTGCCGACAAAACACGCGGATTTTGTGTTTCTGCCTTCAAAATTGCCTCATCAATGGAGTCAGGAATATTCAATACAATCTCAGGCTTTATTAGCCCCACAGCAGATACACCAACGATTTGCTCAAACAAGGCCTTAGTGGAATTCAAAACCCCCATCGCGCTTGTCACGGCAGATTCAGCGCCAGCAAGCCTCGCCTCCGCCTGGCTGACATCTGTCAAAGTAAGCTCGCCAAATTCAAAGCGGTCGCGCGTCGCCTCCAATTCCTTCTCTAAAAAGTCACGATTGTTTTTGCTAAGATCAAGCAATGCGGTATCGCGAAGCACATCCATGTATGCTGTCGCCGCATTCAGCAATATCACTTGCTCTGTAGACCTGAGAATCTCTTCCTGCGCACGAATAGTCGCGTTTGCAGCGTTCGTTTCTGCAAATGTTCGCCCGCCGCGAAAAACAGGTTGGTTCAATGAAAAAGATAAATCTTTTGATGTTGATCCATCAGCAGAACCAAAATTACTCCCCTCATTATTATTCGCTGTAATTGAAGCCTCGCCAGAAATTTTAGGCTTAAAACCGGCTAAAGCCTGAGGAAGTCTCTCCTGAACAGATTTAAGCTCCGAACGAGCCGCCCTTAGTGTCGGGTTATTCTTATAGGCCTGCTGTAGCGCTTCAGATAGAGAGAGAATTGGAGGAGGCCCATCCTCCGCCCATGCGCCTGCATTACAGATCAAAAAAATCAGACCTATACATAAAGTACAGAAGAAGGGCTTTAGAGATAACATATCAAAAGCAAAGTTTTCATTGTGGCTGCTCAGAGAATTGCGCGGATAAGATTATAGTTTAAAATTCAAAAACCGGTTTGGGCTCAAACCCATGAAGATAAGGACATCCAACATCAAACAACGTCATTGAGGAATATTTTTTCCCGCCCTGACTTTGAACAAGTGTTGCTTGCCCGATATAGGATGGGTCCTTTCGTATAACACAAACAAGCCGCCCTTCGGGCCTTAATTGTTCAATAAGGTGCTCAGGCAATTCATGCACTGCTCCATTTAAAAAGATAGCATCATAGGGCGCATGATCAGGACAGCCATTATACAAAACATTTTGCACCCCGCTAATATTATACAAATCAAGCGCATCCCATGTTTTGGCTGCACTCTCTAGGAAGTCTTTATTATCCTCCTGCGCAATAACCGTGCTGACGAGCTTTGACAAAATGGCTGCGGAATACCCCATTGTACCGCCGACATCAAGCACGACATCATTCGGCTTTGGCTCCAGAGCTTGAACCATACGAGCATGGGAAATGGGCTCAAGCACAAAGCGTCCATGGCCCACGTCCAAATCTTCATCGGAATACGCAATATTCTGCAGATTTGCAGGAACAAAAAGTTCACGCGGCACGGTCTCATAAGCCGTCAGCAGCTCAGGTATAATAATGCCATTTGGATGAATTTGCCCATCCACCATATTTTGTCGTGCTTGTGCGAAGTTCGTCATGACTATGATGATAATTCAAAAAATTTACAGATGATAGATAATAGACAATAGAATCTTGCTTTTTCCCTCAATCATCATCTATGATCCGACATCTAAAGGATGGCGCGGTGGCCGAGTGGTTAGGCAGCGGATTGCAAATCCGTGTACACCGGTTCGACTCCGGTCCGTGCCTCCAACTAGAACGCCCTTGACGGGTGATTTCAAAAAGCCATGTTTAACCGGTTTTCTGACCTGTCGTCAGTAAAAAACAATGAACATCAGGCCGTTCTGATACTTTCCAGGAAGGTTTCAATCTCGGAACGCATTGTGGTTGCTCTTTCGGACAAGTTCTTCGCAACGGTTAAGACTTCACTCGCGCCCTTACCCGATTCCTCAGCTGCTTGGCTAACCTGAACAATGCTTTGCGTAACCTCCTCAGTCCCTGAAGACGCCTCCTGAACAGATCTTGAAATTTCATCCGTCGCCGCACTTTGTTCCTCAATCGCTGCGGCTACAGAAGATGTTGCCGCTGAAACCTCTGAGATAATGTTTACAATTCTGCTTACGGCTTCTGAGGCCTCAACGGTTTGTTCCTGAACCTCTTTAATTGTGTCTGTAATATCTTGCGTTGCTTTGGCCGTTTCATTAGCCAAAGATTTTACCTCATTGGCAACAACAGCAAAACCCTTACCCGCCTCACCGGCACGCGCGGCTTCAATCGTTGCGTTCAAAGCCAATAGATTAGTCTGCTCAGCAATATCCGTAATCAATTCCGCTACAGATCCAATTTTTTCTACAGTTCCAGACAACTCATTCATTTTCTGTTTTGTGTTATCCGCTGAACTTGAGGCCTCTCTGGTTCCTTCTTCCGACTTTTGCACCTGAGAGGCAATTTCCTTAATCGATGCCGACAACTCTGTCGCAGCAGAAGCCACAGTTTGCACACTTGCCCCTGCTTCGTTTGCAGCGCTGGAAACGGTGTTCGCCTGAGAACTCGTTTCCTCAGCCATTGCGCTTAAAGATTCCGATGTGGCTTCCATTTCCGTGGCAGACGCAGCCAATGCATCGAGTAAATCAGAAGCCTTTAAATCAAAGTCATGAACAAGAGCCTGGATTCTCTCTGCGCGCTCAGCTTTGGCTCGGTCCTCTGCCGCCTGCGCATCAGCCAGCCTTTTTTGCTCAATAGCACCTTTCTTGAACACATCCAGAGCATTCACTAGCTCTAAAAGCTCATCCTTCATCTTGTGGTCAGGTATCTCGACCTCCAGATTCCCCTGCGCAAGTTCAGACATAGCCCCTCGAACACGCGATAATGGAACGATAATACTTCGTACAATTATAAATGATAAAATAGCGGTAATAATTGTGCTTATAACAATTATTGTGACAAGCATGACGAAGCTGCTTTTCTCTTTTTGTTCAGCCTCCGTTGCAGCCTGACCCGCATTGGTTATCATAGCTTCAGATAACACTATAAGCTTGGTATTCAGCTCTTCCTCAATTTTTTCAACCTCGTTCAATGTGCGAAAGGCCTGAAAGTTTTGCTCTCTTTTTAATTCGCTGATTGCTTTAAAAACTTTTTCGTCATATTCACCATGAATTCTGTATGCCTCTTGAATAGATGCTTTTGTTTGTTGGGCAAACTGTATCTCCTCGTCATCTGAAGATTTTGATAAAATTTCGTCAATGAGCGCAATCGCATTTTTTGAGACCTCACTTACCTTGTCTGAGTATACCTTAACGCGTTCTTCATATTCCCCAACCTTGCCAAGAACACTTGGGTCAGTTTCTGCCTCAAGGGCATAACGAACTGCGCGCTCAGCGTAAATGGCCTGCTGAAGCTGATAATTAGAAATTTGTGAGACCTTAGAGGTTATAGGCAAATTCTTTTCCGCGATCATACTGATATCATTGCCAATACTATTAAGGGCGTATAGGGAGTCACCGGTAATAATGACCGCGACAAAAATCCCCAAACAGGCAAGAGTTATAACCTTAAATTTTATGGTAATTTTTTTGAATATGGAGCGCATAATATTATATTCACCTTAAGGAGGGTTACAGGGAATACTCAGAAAAATGAAATTACAAAGAGAAATCGGCAAGTTTATAACTAAATTTGATAACTAAGCTTTCTATTGTAGCAAAGAAATTGCCTTGTACCACAAAAAAATAAGGGCAATTTGATGATTAAGATTCTGTAATTATAATGAAAAACATTGTGGCCATTCACATGACGAAATCTTGAGCTCAAGTAATAAACCAACAAGGTCTTTAGTTATTCCAAAAGTGACACAAAATAGAAGTAAAACATATAAAAAT
>CAYGQP010000174.1:0-4560 GCA_964352115.1 uncultured Micavibrio sp.
GCTGTCATTTCACCAAGCACATCGTGAATCCAGCCAACCTGCGTTTCTCCGTTTATTACAAGAGCCAGCATGATCCCAAATTCTCGTTTATGATGAACAAAATTATACGTGCCATCAACAGGGTCAACGACCCAGACTTTTTGGCTATTATCTTTAAGCGCATCCAGTGTTTTAGATCCGTTTGATACGCCCTCCTCGCCTAAAACAATTGATCCGGGGAGTAAATCAGGCAGTATGCGCTCTAGATGGGCTTCAACGTCTAAATCGGCCTGCGTAACCAGATCATTTGGGTTTGTTTTTGATGAGACCTCGTGATCTTCCAACATTTTATAGCGCGGTAACACATAAACATTTGCGCACTCCTCTAATATCTCTGTGATTTTATCCGGTGATATTACGGCCATTGTTTATCCCTGTTCATACGTTTTGCGGTTCGTATTGATATTTCTTTGCGAAAATCTCTGTGTCCTCTGGTTCTATACGAACATGAATATGAACGCCATCCTCATGGTCTTCACGGTCCACAACCTCGGCATGGTCATATAACCATGATAATGCCTTACCATCGGTTAAACTGACTATATAAAGCGCGGTTTGGCGCCTATAGGATACGACATCCTTGATTTTTACTAAGAGATCGCTTGTGCCCTGCCCGTTGAGCGCAGATATCATGAGGCATTGGTCCTTGAATTTCACCTCTCGTGTCAAATCTGTACGGGTTTCGTTATCCAGAGCATCGGACTTATTCCAAACTTCAATAATGCGCTCGTCTGTCTCGTAAGACACGCCCAAATCCTGCATAATTTGAATGACATCTTGCCTCTGTGCTTTTGTATCATGGTGAGAGATATCGCGCACATGAACGATCACATCAGCCTGTGTTACTTGTTCCAATGTTGCACGAAACGCAGCAATAAGATGCGTTGGCAAATCGGCGATAAACCCCACTGTGTCTGACAGGATGACCGTCTGTTTATTCGGCAACTCAATACGGCGCATAGTTGGGTCAAGTGTGGCAAATAGTAAATCCTGGGCAAAGACATTGGCGTTGGTCAGCCGATTAAAAAGCGTCGATTTACCAGCATTTGTGTACCCGATAAGCGCAACAACCGGAAACGGGACACGTTGACGGCTTTTTCTGGCAAGATCGCGAGTCCGCCTGACTTGCTCTAGATCTTTTTTGATTTTCACAATCCGTTCACCGATTAAACGGCGATCGATTTCAATCTGTGTTTCACCTGGACCGCCCATAAAACCCGCACCGCCGCGCTGTCTTTCCAAGTGTGTCCATGAGCGCACAAGGCGCGAGCGCTGATATTCATATGATGCCAGCTCAACCTGAAGTCGCCCCTCCTTGGTTTGCGCGCGCTCACCAAAAATTTCAAGAATAAGGCCCGTGCGGTCAATGACCTTGGCTTTCCATTCGCGCTCAAGGTTTCTTTGTTGAACCGGGCTTAGTGTATAATTGACGATAACAACATCGGGATCTTGGGCCTCCACTTTCTCCGCTACGATCTCTCTCTGGCCTTTACTAAAAAAGGAGCCTGCCTGAATTTTTGAAACCTTCGCGACATAATTTTCAAGCACATCCAGATCAATAGCCTGAACAAGCCCTTCAGCTTCGTTCATAACGTCATCGATATCACGCGCAGATTGAAGGCGCGCTAATGGCTTTTGAAAGTCAGGCTGGACGATAAGGGAAGTTTCACGTTGCCCCTTATCAAAGCCGTGTTCGTCGTCATTCGTCATATTTGACAGAGATCAAAGTGCAAGATGGCTTAGTCTTCACCCTCAGACGCATCATCACCCTTTTCATCATCGTCACCGTCATAGAGGTTCAGAGGGCCACCAGGCATGATCGTTGAGATTGCATGTTTATACACGAGCTGGATATGCGTTTCGCGACGAAGAAGAAGGCAGAAATTGTCAAACCATGTTACAACGCCCTGAAGCTTTACCCCATTCACCAGAAATACCGTAACGGACATTTTTTCCTTACGGATTTTATTCAGAAATACATCCTGAACATTTTGTATTTTATCGGCCATTATTTTACTAACCCTATATTTTGTTTTTGTTCCCCACGGGTACAACTACTGCTAATTTTACCTAGCAATAGCCCCTTTTTAGCCATTTTGATCATTATTGCAACAGGTAATTTTTCAAGACGTCACAGGATTTTGCGATTTTGATCGGTGGGTAATCGGTGATCCACTCTGGCTGCGTTTCATTAGGGTTTATGAATATCCATGGGCAGCCTGCATTTTTTGATGTTTGCATATCGGCAACTGTATCACCGACATAAAGAACATCGGCTATATTTTCCTCATATCCGCCCTGCTTTAGCGCCTCATAAACAGGTTCGGCTGAGGGTTTATCTTCTAACGCATCGCCTGATCCTATGACACAGCGAAAGAAATGGTCCCATCCTAAATGCTTAACCTCTGCATGAATAAATGTACTGCGTTTATTGCTGACGACCCCCATAGGGATTTTTGCTGTTTCTAAAGCCCTCAAAAGATCTTCGGCCCCGCTCATAACCTCAATAAGGTCCTTGTGGTGCTCTTGAACAAACTGTTCGAAATGGCCGCGTGCGATGTCTTCATGGCTGGGGTATATATCTCTATAAATAAAGTCACGGGGTTTGCCAAAATAGTCCTTAAACCAGCCTTTTTCTCTAGCCGTTTTCCCTAGTTTTAACAGTGCAAAATCGTGAGCGGCTTCTATAAACCCATAGCTGTCGACCAACGTACCATCCCAATCAAATAATATAATCTTAGGGTTTATTGTCATGGTTTTACAGCCTGTTGAATTTGAATATCTCCTCCATAAAGGTGCTGCGCGGCGTTTAGGTAACCTGTGGTTAGATCACTTACCCAAAACTCGCTGTTGCCGTTCTTGCCGATTTTATCATTATGTTCAGGGTGACGCCCCAAGTAGTCCATCAATTTAGGCGGTATCAACTCATCTTGTGATAAAACGGTGATATTTTCACCCATGAGTTCACGCACATGGTTTTTCAAGGACGCATAATGCGTACATCCCAGTAACAAACATTCAATACCCTTGAGTTGATCTAAATAGCTTTTGAGTACATCTTTTAACCAAGGCTCACCGTTATTTTCTATCAGAGGAACAAGCAGGGGCGTAGCAATGGATTGTAAAGAAATTCCTGGATTTAGCTTTTGTAATTCTTCTTTATAAACCTCAGATTCAACGATGTAATTTGTACCGATAAGTCCCAGTTTATTGTGACCAAGATCAAGTGCGGTTTCCAGTGTCGGCACAACAACCCCAATGATATTTCGTCCCGGCCAGGCATCCCCAAGCCAGTTTTGTTGCAGGCGGCGCAAGGCGGCGGCACTGGCCGTATTGCATGCCATTACAATCAGCTGGCAATCGTTTCCGAACATGTAGGTCATGGAGGCCTTGGTGTATTTGTAAATTGCTTCGTGCGAGCGGTTTCCGTAGGGCAGATGCAATGTGTCGCCGTAGTAAAACAAATCAACCTTTGGCAAGGACTCACGAATTGCTTTTGTGATGATCAAGCCACCCAGACCAGAGTCAAATACACCGAGTTTCATTAAAATAAATCCACCTGAACGGAGAATAGTTTTTCTACATTGGGCACTTCATCCTGCGCCGCGAGAATAATAACAAGGTCTTCGGCGCGGATGACAAGTTCTGGATCTGGCATAATTACATCGCCGTCTCTAACGATGGCTGCCACAATGACCTTATTGGGCAAATCAAGCTCAGCAATCGCCGTGTTTACGATTTGCGAGGCTTCTGAGATTTCAGCCTCTATGACCTCTGCAAAACCATCACGAACGTTGTGAACGCTTTTAATACGCCCACGGCGCACGTGTTGCATGATGTTCGATACAATCATATTGCGCGGCGAGACCATGGCATCAATCCCAAGTGGCCCCACGAGTGGAGAATATGCTTTATTATTCACCAAGGTTATCACTCGACGGCAACCATATTGCTTCGCTAAAAGAGACCCAAGAATATTGCTTTCATCGTCATTGGTGACCGCGACAAATGTTTCAACATTTTCAATCGCGGCTTCTTCCAGAACATCCTTATCCAATGAACTTCCATTCAGGATAATGATATCGCCTAATTTCTCACTGAGAAATTGTGCGCGTTCGGTATTTCTTTCAATCACCTTTATTTGAACCCCGCGTCCCTTTTCCCTTAAAAGCTGCGCAAGGCGGAAGCCAATATTTCCCCCGCCTGCAATAATTATCCGGCGCGCTTCCTTTTCTTCATGACCGAAGGCGGCCATCGTGCGTTTCAGATGTTTGTGATCAACCACAAAAAATACCTCATCACCAATTTCAAGCTGCTCATTATCATCAGGTATAATCGGCTTGTTCTTGCGAAGGATCGCTATGATTTTAAATGATAAATCGGGGAACAGGTTCAACAGTTGACTGAGTGGTGTATGCAACACGGGGCAATCGTCCTGACAAACAACGCCCAGAAGGTAGACTTTTCCGTCGCTAAGCTCGGACACATGGGTTGTGCCGGGAACGGATAAACGTTTATAAA
>CAYGQP010000175.1:0-4556 GCA_964352115.1 uncultured Micavibrio sp.
AACATAAGGAAGCAATGGCCAATCTTCATGATCTGGAAAGTGCGGTTGAGCGCGCGGTTAGAAAAGCATTTGCGGAATACGAAACGTCCATTGCACAATTAGGAAACCAAAACCGACGGTTCTTGCTTAGAAAAGATCTTCTGGAAACTTTTGAAGCACAATTTGAAGCGGCCAAGGTTTCGCTTTTGCAGTTGATGCGCGCGGAAAACCAAATTTTCACAGCACGTCTGGAATTGATGAATGGCAAGTATCGTCTGCTTGCGTCACAATTTGGTGTGCTTGCAAGCCTGGGTAAAATTAATGAGTCATTGGATTTAACGCTGGTGCAAAGCGAGCAATAAGCCATGAGCCCTAAAAAGACCGCGCCAGAAAAAAAAGCATCAAAACCAAAAACTGAAGATAAGCATAATGTAAACGCGCAAACGGTTGACCCGCTTTTGGACTGTCTGGCGTATTTAACGAAGCATTTCGGCCGGGCGAAGTCTGCGCAGGCGATCAAGGCCGGTTTGGCCTATGCAGAATCCGGCATGGGACCAAACTTGTTTTGCGAAGCAGCTGAACGTATGGGGCTTAAGGCTCAGATCGTGAAGCGCCGTATGCGCTCTATTCCCTCCACTGTTTTGCCTGCTGTTGTGATCCTGAAGGGTGATTTGGCTTGTGTGCTTTTGGATGTCAGGGGGCGTAAGGCCAAGATCTTTATGCCGGAAAGTCGCGCTGTTCGAGAAGTCGCTTTGGATAAATTAAGCCGGGATTACGCGGGGTATTCGATCTTTGTGCATCCGCGTAGTGCGTTCACAAATCCGGAGAGCGTCGATTATGATGACCCAAGCCGTCATTGGTTCTGGAGCGTCATATCCCAAAACAAGGGCATATACGGGATGGCCATGTTGGGGGCGGTGTTTATCAATCTGTTTGCGCTGGCCAGTCCGTTGTTCATTATGAATGTGTATGACCGCGTTATTCCCAATAATGCGATAGAAACCGGATGGGCGCTGGGTATTGGAGCGCTTGGGGTTTTTGTTTTTGATCTGATTATGCGGACGCTTAGGGCGTATTTGATTGATGTGGCCGGGCGGCGCGTTGATGTGATTGCCGGGCGCCGCATTTATGATCAGGTTCTGGACATGCAGCTTGTGCATCGTCCAAAATCCAGCGGTTCATTTGCAAATATGCTGCGTGATTTTGATTCTGTGCGTGATTTTTTCACTTCAGCAACCATAACGGTGCTGGTTGATTTGCCGTTTACACTGTTTTTCCTGTTTATCATCTATCAGCTCGGCGGGCCTATTGCGTTTGTTCTGGCCGGGTTGATTGGCATTGTCATCATCGTTGGCTTTCTTGTGCAGTTTAAGCTCAAATCCGTTGTCAGGAAGGCCGTAAGCACAGCGGAGAGCAAGCATGGATTGCTTGTTGAAACGATACATGGGCTTGAGACGGTGAAGGCGATTGGCGCGGATGGCACGTTTCGTGCCCGCTATACCGATCAACTGGGTGAGAACGCATATTATGGTCAGGCATCGCGTTTCTGGTCCGGTCTTGGCGTCAATATTGCCACGTATCTGCAACAGATTGCCTCCGTTGTTGTGGTGCTGATGGGTATGTATCTTGTTAAGGATGGTGATTTATCGGTTGGGGCGTTGATTGCCTGCGTGATTTTGGGCGGACGCGCGATTTCGCCGATTGGCCAGATTGCGAATTTGATGACACGATATCATCAGGCGGGCGGAGCGCTGAAAACGCTCAATAAGATCATGAGCAACCCCACAGAACGGCCAGCGTCAAAACAATTCCTCAATCGTCCTGATTTGCAGGGCAAGGTTGCATTTGAAAAGGTCACGTTTTCCTATCCTGAGGTAAAGCACAAGGTGCTGGATAATGTCTCGTTTACGATCAATAGCGGCGAACGTGTTGGGATTATTGGCCGTGTTGGGTCAGGCAAGACCACAATTTCAAGGTTGATGATTGGGCTGTATCAGCAAGATGAGGGTGTGATTCTCGCCGATGATACAGATTATCGTCAGATTGATCCGGCCGATTTGCGCCGGAATATGGCCTATATCTCCCAGGATGTCGTGCTGTTTACCGGATCGGTGCGCGATAATATCGCCGCCAGTGTACCGGGGGCGAGCGAGGAAGATATTTTGGAGGCGGCCAAGATTGCGGGGGTTCATGAATTTATCTCCCGTCATCCAATGGGGTATGATGCGCCGGTGGGTGAGCATGGCAAGTCGTTGTCTGGAGGTCAGCGACAGGCGGTTGCTTTGGCGCGGGCAATGTTGGTGAAGCCGAAAATTCTGGTATGTGATGAGCCGACCAATGCCATGGATATGCAGGCCGAAGCGGTGTTTATGAAATACGTGCAGGAGCAGATCAAAAACGATCAAACGCTTGTTCTGATTACGCATAAAAACAATATGCTGGCGTTGGTTGATCGTTTGATTTTGCTCGACCAGGGCAAAGTTATAATGGATGCGCCGCGCGATGATGTCATTAAGGCGCTTCAGGGCGGCAACATAAAGGTGCCGCAATGAAGCAGCTTAAAGATTCAGACTTCATGGGAGAAATGCAGGCGGCGACAAATCTAGCGCCGACAAAATCCTCTATCATGCTGTTGTTTTCGATCGTCGCGTTGCTGGTGTATCTTGTCAGCTGGGCGGGCGTTGCGGAGATTGAGGAGCTGACCCGTGGTTCCGGTCAGGTTGTGCCAACGCAGGAAATTCAGGTGGTTCAATCTCTGGAGGGTGGCATTCTCGCGGAGCTTCTGGTGAAAGAGGGCGAGATGGTTGAGCAGGGACAAACGTTGATCCGTATTGATGATGTTCAGTTTGCCTCAGAAGAGCGCGGTACCCAGGCGCGGTATCTTGGGTTGCTTGCGATGAAGGGGCGTCTGGAGGCGGAGGCGAACGGCCAAGAATTCAAGTTGAGTGAGGAGATTAAAAAGAAAGCCCCAAAAGTAGCCGCGAATGAGATTGCGCTTCATGAATCCCGGCAAAGAGAATTAGAAAATTCATACAATATTCTGGATGACAGGATCGACAAGGCAAATGCTGACTTGTCCGAGGTTCAGGCGCAGATTAATCGTCTTTATCAAAATCGTAAATTGTTACAGGAAGAGATGGAGATTACAGCAGAAATGGTGCGCCAACGTGCTGTGCCTAAGCTTGAAGAGATCCGTCTTAAGCGAGAACTCACCGATATCAATGGGCAGATCAGCGCCAATGCGGAGCGTAAAAAGGCGCTGGAGGCCGAGGTGCAGGTGGCGCTGACGGAAAAATCCAGTCAGGATGATGTGTTCAGGTCGGAGGCCTTGTCGCAGCTGAGTAAGGTTGAGACCGAATTGTCAGAGCTGCAGGAACGTTTGACCGCCGCAGGAGACAGGGTGTTTCGCGCAGAGCTAAAGTCCCCCGTTGATGGCATTGTGAACTCGATTGCCCTGACGACGATTGGCGGTGTGGTCGAGCCAGCGCAGCGCTTGGTCGAAATTGTCCCGACAGATGATGAGCTGAAGATTATTGCGCAGGTGAAGCCGGAGGATGTGGCGTTTTTGCGGCCCGGAATGGCGACCAAGGTTAAGGTGACTGCGTATGACCCGCAGAAATATGGCGCGCTGGACGGGACATTAACGCGGCTTGCGTCCAATAGTGTTACAGACGAAGAAGGGAACGTGTTTTTCGAGGTTGAGGTGCGCACGGAAAAGAATTTCATGGGCAGCGCCGACGCGCCGTTGCCGATTACGCCGGGGATGGTTGCGAATATTGAGGTCATTACCGGTAAGCGCACGATATTGGATTATTTGTTGAAGCCTTTCCTGCGTGCACGCGAACGCGCCTTTACGGAGCGATAGGGGCAGGGCCAGATGATCAAGAAAATATTCATCAATCGCTGGGGTCATTTTCTGTTTTTAGCAATTGTGCTGGTTTTATTGTCGTTTGGTATTCAGCCCGATAACGAAGTGCGGGAGCGCATGGCGTTCTTTGCCTTTGATCAATATATTCAGATGAAGCCGCGGCCATCTTCGGATTTGGTGAAGATTGTTGATATTGACGATGTGTCATTATCCAAGCTGGGGCAATGGCCTTGGTCGCGGTCGGTAATCGCGGATATGGTGACGCGCTTAACAGCCATGGGCGCAAGGGTCATTGCGTTTGATGGTGTACTGGCGGAGCCGGATAGAACCTCACCCGTTCGGTATACTCAAGAGCTTGGCGCGCTTGGTTTAGATCAAAGCACTCTGGATGCCTTGCCTGATAATGATGATATTTTGGCGGAGGCGTTGAAAGAGTCCGGTATCTTTGTTGCCGGGTTTACTCATGGTTCAAACGCCCGCAAGCCCTATCGTCATAAACCGGGAGGAAGTGAAATCATCCGTGCTCCCAAACAGGTTAAGGAGCATTTTTTGGCAAAGGCGCAGCGTTTTGGATCGACCGCGCTTTTTTTGGAAAATCTTGAGAAGGCGTCGGCGGGGAATGGAAGTTTTATGGCGTTGCCGGAGAGTGATGGGCTGATCCGTTTGACAAGTCTTGTTTTTAGTGATGGGGCGGCGCTTTATCCATCAC
>CAYGQP010000176.1:0-4228 GCA_964352115.1 uncultured Micavibrio sp.
CGTTATAGGTTTGTTCCTGTTTTGAAGTTGCCATTTCGATAATAAGTTGAAAAATTGGGCAAAAATTGAGGTAGTAAAATGTTGCTGCAACCTATTTTTAGCAACAATAAATGTCAATTATTGTCAGATATAAGCTTAATCAAATCAGGGGTTAGAAATACGAATGGTCCATTCTGCTCTTCGTCCCAATCTTTGGGCATATTCGCAAGGCTCATCGCTGCGACGGTTGTCATGGTCATCGCTTGTGGTGTGACTTTAAGAACATTACCAAGAAGTGGCGAAATCTTGGCCTCATGTTCGTAGATCATGCGCTCTGTTTGCGGCCAATCTTCTTTTTTAAATCCAGCTTGCTCCAACGTTTTACCAACAACGCCATACAGCGTGGATGACGCGCCGCCAGGGGCTTTCGCGCCATACATGGCGGCTAAACGTGCGGGGTCAAATGGCTTTTCATAATCACGGTACTTCAGGCAGCGTTCGGCGACGGGTTCGTTATCGGCCTTGAGCGCGTCAACATTAATATCGGGTACACGCGCGCGAACTTCCGGGTTTGGATGATTTTTCATCATATCAATCAGCGAGAGCACGCAAGGCTGCGCAGTGCTGTCCGCGAGCAAAGGATGAAGCGCATTCACCTGATCAGCTCCGGCCTCAATCGCGGCAATATATTGCGCATAAGCCAACCCGTAGCAGTTATGGCTGTGCATTGTGACATCCATAGCTGGGAATTCTTCTTTTAAGCGACTGACAAGCTCAAATACAACATCCGGATGAACCACACCGCAGGGATCTTTGATATAAAAATTATCTGCTCCGGCTTTATGCAGCTCGCGCGCGGTCTGCATGTATCGTTCCATCGTGTATTCGGGACTATCGCCAACACAAATCACGCCTTCTGCCTTCAGGTCCCGGCCAGTATCCGCCTTGATTTGCGGCTTCATTTTATTCACGGCCTGAATAACGCCTATTTGGTTACGGGTATCGTTCAGGCCGTCAAAAATTGTGAAAACATCAACACCAGCGCGTGCTTGTGCTTCAATGAATCCTTCAATGACATCGTCAGGGTTTGTCTGATAACCAACGAGCGTATCACCGCGCACAAGAATGCTGTTCGGCGCATCAACGGCCTTATACATGGCTTTTGTGCGTTCCCACGGGCATTCACCATTCAGCAGAGGTTTATGAAAGAACGTGCCGCCACCCGTTTGAACTGTGGCCCAGCCAACATCATTGACGTGCGCTTGCCCGGCGATTAAGTCTGGCGTAGACCAATTGCCACCGAAGCGGGCCTGTATGGCATCGCGGTATTCATTTCCAACTTTTAATGGTTTTGGCGGCGCAATTTGCATAATGCACTCTTTAAGGCAGAAAATACCCTATGTCAAAAAAAACTTACATTTTGCTATAAAATACATTTATTGTTTTTCATAAAAAATATTGATATAGTCCCCTTCATGGTTTTAACTCTTCCGTTTAAACGGGCTGTAGATATAGTTCCGAAGCTCATAAATTTCCCGGCCAATCTGCGACCGAGCCAGATTGGTGTAATGATCGTTGATCAATCGTCCTTTTTCTGCCGTCCCTCCCTATCAAGACCTGCCAACGACAATACATCTCGTGTTGCTCGTCATAATGCTGGGCTTATAGAGAGATTTAGAGAAGCAGGCACAAAAATTGTGATTGTGTCCTGGACGCCTTATCGAAACTACAAAAGCTTAAACCCGTATGGTGATGCAAAATCCTTAGAGCGCTATGATGTCGACCATTACGGTTTCGAGAGAAAAGACGGGGATATTCACGTTATAAAAACACATAATTCAGGATTTAATGGCGTGCGCATGACAAACTCTGATTACGCGCTCGCGCATCTAAGATCATTAAGTGATGTTTCTTTTTCGGATCACGTTTCCATGCGCCGGGAAGCCTTCATAGTCGGTGAGCGTCAGGACGCTGGATTTGAGGGCAGTGAGCCCCTGCTCATCAACGCGTGAAACGGATGTGCGCTTGAGGAAATCCCAAACAGACGTACAGGAATATGTATGTGCCCAGCCACCGGTCGGCAAAACGTGATTAACACCGATGCCATAATTGCCCAGCGTTGAGGGCGTATGCTCGCCGATTAAAATCTCCCCCGCATGCTTGATTTGGGGAACAACGTCATTGGGGTTTTGAACCTTCAGATGCAAATGTTCCGCCGCATATTCATTGGCCAGAGCGATTGAATCCTCTAAACTCTCCGTCAGCACCAATCCGCCGTAGCCCTCAGGACCAAATACGTGCCTGCATATATCGTTGTGAGGCTGGGGTAGCTCATGAATAACCTTCGGCAAATGTTCGCGCACGTAATCAATAAGACTGGTGGAATGCGTTACAAGCAAGACGGCAGAATCCGTTCCGTGTTCGGCCTCGTTCAGCAGATCAAGGCACGTATTGTGCGGGTCCGCGCTCTTGTCACTCAGGACAATGGCTTCGGACGGGCCAGCGGGCATGCCGGGATCGATTGTATCGGACAGCAGACGTTTTGCCGCCGCAACGTATGGGCTTCCGGGGCCAAGAACCTTGCGGACCCTGGGTACGCTCTCCGTCCCATAGGCCAGCGCCGCAATCGCCTGCGCGCCTCCGACTTTATAGACATTCTCAACCCCGCATAATCGCGCAGTATAAAGGGACGCATCATCCGCTCTACCGTCTGCGCGTGGTGGCGTGACAACAGCGATATGCTCAACACCGGCCAGAACAGCCGGAATGCACAGCATATACATTGCGGACGGGAACGCGCCCTTGCCGCGTGGCACATACAGGCCCACGGATTCAATCGCGTTTACATGTTCACCCGCCCAAACGCCCGGCTCAACCTCGAACATCCATGGCTTTTCAACGCGCCGCATCTGTTCCTCATGGAATTTTTTAACGTTATCGGCGCAGTGCTTGATCGCGGTTTTTAGATTCTCATCCAGCGCTGCTTCCGCTTGCTCGAACTCCTCCGGCGTGGCTTTGATTGAGGTTAGCTCCGCCCCGTCAAATTTGCGTCCATAGTCAATCAGCGCTGCATCACCGCGTGCCTTCACATCGGCGATAATGGGTTTGACGATCTCCACAACATCATCAATATTCGATTGCGCCCGTCGCAAAATCCTTGTGCGCGTTGCTTCATCGGTGTCTTTCCAGCGATAAAAATTGATGGTCATGTCATATTCTTTTTGGTTGACAGATCACAGGCTATACACGAAATAAGGACCCTATGGCAACTCAGACACGTCCTTTTATCTGCATCATTGATTATGGCTCCGGGAATTTGCGCAGCGCAGCAAAATCATTTGAGCGTGTCATCAGCGATGAATCGTTAAATTTCGATGTTAAAGTTTCGTCTAACCCTGAAGATGTTCTGAAGGCCGATCGCATTGTGCTACCCGGTCAGGGGGCGTTTGGTGATTGTATGTCCGGTTTGTCCTCCATACCCGGTATGATCGACGCCCTCACCGACGCAGTGCAGCAAAAGGGCACACCGTTTCTGGGAATATGCGTCGGTATGCAGCTTCTGGCCAGCCGGGGATATGAGCATGGTGTTCATGCGGGGCTAGACTGGATCCCCGGTGAGGTCGTGCCAATGCAGATTCAGTCCACAGACCTTAAAATCCCGCACATGGGCTGGAACACCCTTTTGGATGGTTCACACAGCGATCAGGACAACACCCACTTTGTGCTGCGCAGCGTAGAAAGTTCTTCACATTACTACTTTGTTCACTCTTTTGTGTTTGAATCAGAATATGAGCATCATGTATTAGCGCGCACAAACTATGAGAAGCCGTTTACGGCCATCGTGGGGCGCGACAACATCATCGGGGTGCAGTTTCACCCCGAGAAGAGTGGAGCCTCTGGACTTGGAATGATTGCGGAGTTTTTGCATTGGCGACCATAAATCTGGATAATAGCCAGATAATAAGAAGCCCCTTGACTTGAAATCCTATTCATTTAAAGAGGGGCAGATAAACAAAAGGGTAACGTGTCGGAGGAAATATTATGATTGAACAAATCAAAACTAAGCCTATTGATCCCGTACCCAGCGTTGAACGCCTGGATGAATTCGCGGCGAATGACCTCAATGACCTTTGCGATGCCTCTGATGCTGCGATTAAGGCCGGCGGCGGATTTGGCTGGGTTGACCTTCCCGCGCGTGAAGTTATGGAGCGCTACTGGCAAGGCGTACTGGCCATGCCATCGCGTATTT
>CAYGQP010000176.1:4238-4538 GCA_964352115.1 uncultured Micavibrio sp.
TTGGGGACGCGGTCATAATTTATCTCCCAGACTCATTCAGGCCGCGGAAAACGCCGCCGTCGAAGAGGGGTTTTCGGTTATTAACCTTGATGTTCGTGAAACCATGCAGGCTGCGATCACGCTTTATGAATCCATGGGCTACGTCCGCATCGGTATGCACCCCTATTACGCCAAAGTCGACGGCAAAGTCCTGCGCGGCTATTATTATTACAAGGTCATTGACCCGCGCATGATGGTGCGGGAAGGTTAAGCCATTCCCGGCTCCGGCGCTGTCCCGGAAGCGATATAGTAATCGAAAGT
>CAYGQP010000177.1:0-4534 GCA_964352115.1 uncultured Micavibrio sp.
AATCACCTTTGCGCGCGCTTCCGATGCATTGATACGCAAGCCGTCATTCGCCTTATCACCAACTTTTGCGTGGGTCTCGCTCTTTGCTTTAATATATGTTCCGATACCGCCAAACCAAAGAAGGTCTGTTCGCGCTTTCAAGATCGCCTGAATTAATTCAATCGGACTAACCTCGGCGCTGTCGATTTCAAACCGCGCACGAATTTCAGGCGTGAGTTTCAACACTTTATCCGCACGGGAATAAATCCGACCGCCGGGTGAGAGAAGTTTTGTGTTATATTCCTCCCATCCCTTAACACCATCAAACAATCGCTTGCGCTCCTTGTAAGACTTCGCCGTATCAGGATCAGGATCGCAAAAAATATGAAGATGATTAAAGGCCGCCACCAATTGAATGTGTTCGGACAGCAACATGCCATTTCCAAACACATCACCGCCCATGTCACCGACACCAATCACGTCAAAGGGTTGTTCCTGTGTATTATGATTCAGCTGACGGAAGTGTAGCTTGACCGATTCCCATGCGCCGCGGGCGGTGATGCCCATTTTTTTGTGGTCATATCCAGCCGAACCACCAGATGCAAAGGCATCATCCAGCCAAAATCCGTATTCCTGAGAAATGCTATTGGCTATATCTGAAAACGTTGCCGTTCCCTTGTCGGCCGCCACGACCAAATATGGATCATCACCATCGCGCCTGACAACATCAGGTGGCGGAAGAATTTTATCGGTGTCCAGATTATCCGTGATATCCAGAAGGCCGCGAATAAACGTTTTGTAACATTTAATGCCCTCATCAATAAATTCCTGACGGCTATTGGTCTTTGTTTTTACAACAAATCCGCCTTTTGAGCCCATAGGCACGATCACAGCATTCTTGACCATCTGCGCCTTCATGAGATCCAGAACTTCTGTACGGAAATCCTCATGACGATCAGACCAGCGCAGACCACCACGGGCAATTTTATCACCACGAAGGTGTATTGCCTCAACCTTTGATGAATAGACGAAAATCTCACGGTACGGCTTAGGCTCCGGTATTTCAGTAATCGCCTTGGAATCAAACTTTAACGATAGATATGCTTTGCGCGTCCCCTCTTCCGTGCGTTGATAGTAATTGGTGCGCAGTGTTGCCTGGATCAACGTAATCATAACCCGGATAATGCGATCCTGATCGAGTGACGTGACCTTCTCCAATTCGTTTTTGAGTGTCTTTAAACATTTTTTCTCAAGCTCATCCGATTTTTTTTGCTTTTTCGGGTCATGTAAACTTTCAAACAACTCAATCAAAATTGTACTGATTTTGGGATTGTCCGTAATCGCTTCTTGAATGTATGAGCGGCTAAACGGATAACGAATTTGCCGTAAATAGCGAACATACGCGCGCAAAATCCGAACTTCATGCCAGTTAAGCTTGGCGCTCAAAACCAACTGATTTAGGGAGTCATCCTCAGCTTCGTTGTACCAAGTCTTTGTGAAGGCCGTTTCAAAGTTTTCCTTTACATCATCAATAGCATATCCTTGACCCTTACCGGTTTCATGTGTTTCCAGCAGGAAGTCATGAATCCAAACGGCCTGGTCTTCTCCCTCTGGCGTCACCTCAAAGGGAAATTCTGAAATCGCGATCAGGCCCATATTTCCCAAAATTGGCATAAGGTCCGACAAATTTAACGGCCTGTCTGGATTGTAAACCTTCAAACGAAGCTGATTTGAGTTCAGGGTCTCCGGGCGATAAAGATCGAGCTGAAGTTGGTCAGTCTCTAGAGTCTTTTCAAGCTTTTCAATATCAAAAACAGCTTGCTTCGCCTTGTACCTCGTCGTGTATCCAATCGGGAAGGCATCTCCATATTTCAAAGCCCACTTCAGTGATGTCTGGCTATCTACTGAGGATTCAGCCAGCGCAACCGCAAGCCGCTCGCCCCAAGTTTCTCCTGCTTCCTGAAGTTTCTGTTCAATTTCCTGAGCATCATAGCGCGGGGGCCTCTTTTGCTTGATTGTAATCGTAAACATCGCCCGTGCAAAAACACTATCATCCATTGAGGTTTGGAAGTTTGTACACCTGCCCTGTAATTCCGTTTCAAGAATTTTCGTGATTTCCTGACGAATTGCCGTGCCAAAACGCTCGCGGGGCACGTAGACCATGCAAGAGATATAACGACCGAAAGAATCTTCGCGCATAAAAAGAGCAATACGCTGACGCTCCTGCAAACGCAGGATATTACGGGAGATTTCAAAAAGGTTTTTTGTATCACTTTGAAAAAGCTCATCGCGTGGATATTTTTCCAAAATATGCCGCAAGGCCTTGCGGTCATGAGAACCCGGCATGAAGTTTGACATCTTCATCACATCTTCAACTTTTTGACGCAGGTACGGCACATCGCTCACACTGCGGGAATAGGTAACGGAGGTGAATAGGCCGAGAAACAGTTTTTCCCCGACAACCTTGCCACGATCATCATAAGTCTTAACCGCTACAGCGTCCATTGGCACACGGCGATGTACCGTTGACAAACGGTTGGTTTTCGATACCGAAATAGGCGGCAATGTACGCCGTAACTCCTGAAGGTTCCGCGGCAAGCCCTCTTTGCTTTCACTAATAAAGGCCGGCTTCATACCATCATTTAAGAGCCCTAGACTGGTGCCCTTTACCGTTTCGCTCTTGAGAACACCATTCTTTTCCACAAAATTATATTCACGAAACCCAAGCATGGTGAAGTTATTGTTGTAGAGGTAATCCAAAAATGCGCAGTATTCTTTAATCTCTTCTTCTGACTTGTTGCTGCGTGCAAGCTCTAGCTCATGACGAGTTTCTTTAAGCTTTTTCAGCATTTTTTTCCAGTCGCGATTTGAAACGAAAACGTCATCTAAACACTCGTGCAAACCTTTTTCCAGATTCACCAAGTCTGAATCGCTGAGCGTATCCTTTATGTGAACGTGAATATGGGATTGCTGGATATAGCCTTTTTTAGCGACGAGAGAGACATCTTCAAGCTGAGATTTCTCATCGTATTTCACATGCAGGATTGGATGAATCAGAAGATCAATAAGGAAATTGTTTTTGTTGATCTCCGCGGCAACGGAATCAACCATAAACGCCATATCATCACTGACGATATCAATGACTGTTTTGCGAATGGTCTGATCATCTGTAATTGGACAATACACAGATATTTCAGGACGACCGCGCTTGCGCTCTTTTGAGAGTAACCAATGATTTTTCGCCATCTCACCAAACAGAGATGTATCAAAATATTTAAGGTCCTCATCGGCGATGCATTCCCCAAGCTGCCCAAGAAGTTCTTTGTGGGATTTGGCGGCATTTTTGGGAAGGGCTTTTAAAGCTTTGGAAACGAATGATCTAGGCATTTTATTTTTTCTTATTTATTGAGTGTCTTGGGATAGACTGATGCAAACAGGATGATATGATGTCCTCTCAGCGTCAAGTTCAAAATATGAAATAAATATGTGTGGTCGTTACGTTTTTTACATGCCTCCTCAGGATTTGAAGCGCCGTTTAGGGCTTGAAAATCTGATCAACTTTCCAGGCACATACAATGCCGCACCGATTCAGGATCAGGCCATTGTGATTAAAAACCGTATGGGCCTTGCCAGATGGGGATTTTCGCCGCCATGGGCGAAAGAAGACAATACAACCATGGCCGCAAAAATGATCAATGCGCGCAGCGAGACGCTGATGGAAAAACCATCCTTCAGGGAGACGTGGCAAAAACAGCGTTTATGCCTCGTGCCCGCAAATGGCTTTTATGAATGGGTGAGAAATGATGAAACGGGCACAAAACAACCGCATTATATTCACAGCAGAAATGACAACATTCTGTATTTTGGCGGATTATGGTCAAAAGTGTTTGATCAAGTCACGTTCACAATTCTAACAAAAGCTGCAAGCGACACCATTAAATCGCTGCATCACCGTATGCCCGTTATGGTTTTGGACAGCCAGATTAAAGACTGGTTTTCTGGCGACATCAAAAAAGCCCACAATATTGTCGCGCAAGCGACCGCTGATGAGCTTATTTATCATCCAGTGAACAGTGCCGTCGGTAAAGTTTCAAATGATGAGGCTCATTTAATTGAAAAACTATCCGCCTAATGGGGGTAGAGATGGTTTGCACGAAATAGCGCCTATCCGCGCGTAAAATCGATAATCAACATAATAATCCAGCTCGGTAAAATCAGCCAGGACAGAAGCATATGCATAGGAAACGTCCAGTCACGTTTCAGTACGATAGTCGCAAGAACAACGCCTCCAAATACGAACAACGCCGTTCCCAGATCCCACAATAACGGTATGATTTTCTCACTGCCTTCTTGATCAGGAAGGAAAATCGACAAAAGCCATAGCCCTATGCCGCCACCAACGGAATAGGCCGCACTCTTTGCGACTTTTCTGAATTTCTTTGCTTTTTTCTCTTCTTCGTCGTGCCACATCGTAGGCTCATTCCTTTGCTCGTGAAGCAGAAAAATCAAGCCACATTGCGTTTTTGAAAGGCTTCTTCAGCGCGCCATCCAATAT
>CAYGQP010000178.1:0-4532 GCA_964352115.1 uncultured Micavibrio sp.
CAGGGACGCCGCTTCGCGCATAATATTCAGGCCCTTCACATAAGCCCCAGCATCAAAATATGTGCGGCCCAAACGGTGATTGATTTGCGCTTCCAGCTCATCCCCGCGCCATGCATATCTTAGACGTTCCAGGCTGTCTATCGTTTCAGCAACAGAGGACAGCTTCTTGTCTCTTTTCAAATGCGTTAAGGCCAAACCAGCCTTTGCACGATAAAAATCATCTTTGCCTTGTGTAAGCTCTTCCCATATTTTAATGGTTTCTTCCGTCTCACCCTTCTGACGTAGCGCCTCTCCCTCCAGATATTTCAGGGCGGCCTTTTGTTCAAAAAACAAATCCTCCTCCTGCTCCTTGAGGATCTCAATTGTCTTATCTGCCAGATCAACATCCCCGGCTCTTAAGGCAACTTCAGCAACCCCCAACCCCACACGGCTGGCGATGCTTTGCGGATATGTTTTCAATACGCCAACAGACTTCGGTAAAACATCATAAGCCTGCTGCCAGTCCCCAAGGTCTGACAGGGCATAAGCCTTCCAATAGCCAACCTCCTCAAAACCGTCCAGTTTCGGTGAGGACAAAGTGCCAAATGCCAATTCGCTGTTGAAGCCCATCGCCTGCGCCGCGCCTTTAATAGCAACGAATTCTGGATTTTGAAGAAGCTCCGGCAAATCTTCTTGTGCAAACTGTAAAAAACCAAGGGCTTCTGCCCAAAATCCGTGGGCCAAATACATCTTCGCAAGCGTTATGACCCCCTCTACCTGGGCACTAAGCGTGAGGCCAGGCAGATTAGCTAAAATCACATTCTGATTGTCCCGCAACTCCGCAACATCCCCCAAAAGCCAATTTTGAAAATTGTAGATCCGCTGTCCGTTGTCCGGCGCGTCCTTTTCAGCGTTTTGAACCAACATTGCCGTTGCGATCAAATCCTCATCCGATAGCGCAAGCCCTGCCGGGCGTGATATCTCGATGCCTTCGCTCGTCTTCATAACCTTCAGATCGTCAACCTTGGGTATAATGGCCATACCGGCGGCAGACGGCAAAACTTCAAAATCAACAAAGTCCATGCCCGGCCCAGAGAATTCCTGTGCCCCGTTCACGACCACAACCTTTATGGTCCGGCCCGAATCCTCATCTGGAACGTCCAGTATCATATTGGCATCTTCAAACGGCCATATAATCGTGCCACCGCGCGAGATGCCCTCGGCAAGGCCTTTCCGAATGGGCTTAAGCGCCCTTTCATTGTGATCCTTTCCTGAAACAATTATTCGCCATACCAGACCGCCGCCTTGAACGCGAACAAAGGCATTATCAAGATCATACGTACGAAAAACCTTACCATCAGCAATTTCCTGACGCCTGATTGGTGAGAAATATTCGATATTTGGGCCACTTATTTGAGGGCTGACAACAAGATCAGGCTGATCATTAACCATCCAGATCTCCCCGCCTTTTCGAAACACCGCGAGCGCGGTTGGCGAGGTTGATGAAATTGTAATCAGGTTTAATCCCACAGAATCAATATCATCGCGCATTTTTTGAAGTTGCGACTTTGACTTTTCGGTTGTTAAATCAGGCTTTAAATCTTGAACATCCTCCTCAGCGCCTTCGCCCTCTCTTTTATTTTTATTCTCACCGACCAAATCAACTTCAACATCGTCTTTTAAAATTTCCCTTAAAGCCTCTCTCGCTTTTTCGAGGGGCGTTTGATTGGACAAGCCCCTGTCCTGTGCGTCTGCTTTAGTTGTTTCGGGTGCAGCGGGCGAATCCGGCTGCGATTCATCATCCTTGGCTGTTTTACTGTCCTCTGGCTTTTCTAAATCCGTCTTTTCGGTCTTAGACACCTCTGGTGGCTGGCTGGCAGCAACGGGTCCGGGAGGGTTATAAATATCAACTACAATGCGATTCCCCACCAGAAAATCACGGACGCGCCCTTCTTGAGGAATAGAAATAACAACATCTGTGCCATTTACTTTCGAAACATTGATCGATTGAACATTGCGCAGCGGCGTTACCTGAACTTGACTAAGATCAATATCTGCGGGAGCTGAAAAAGAAATCGTTAACGTATCATCGGATTTTCGTACGTCGTATTGGACGCGCTTTTTCCAATCAAAGACCAAGCGGGAATAGGACTCATGATCGCTGGCACGCACTGATATTTGATCTTGCGCAACCGCAACATTCATCAGAGAAACAACAAATATCAAACATGTTAAAAATACGCGCATACCCATAAAGATGACATAGTGCTTTATGAAGAACAAGAACAGCCCCGAAGACTGAGCGCTTTATCCATACGCTTGATGAGTAAAAAGAATTATAGAGATGAATCAACAAAGAGACGCTGAGAGCCATCATCTTTCAAAATCACAATGTCAACGCGACGAGCATAGCCAAGACGCTCTTCCTCGCTTAGCTCGCTGGGCAGCTCCTCATACCTGGCACTCGACAAGCCGCGTACGATAACCGGCTTCGTATAGCCCACATTCGTCAAAATACGTGCCACCTCGGCGGCTCTGGCTAATGATAGATGCCAATTAGATTGAAACTCGGCACTGTCATTTTGAATAGGCACAGGATCAGTATGACCAATAACCTGAATACGGTTGCGAATACGAATAAGAATATCCCCGATAGAGAAGATGGCTTTCTTCCCAGCAACATTGACCTCCGCTTGTCCGGCCTCAAACAATAAATTCTGCGGCAAGGACACAATGAGTCGGTTTTTCTGGGGAATAAGAACAGTTCCCTTTAAACGATCATCCTCAGCGATTGTTTTTTCAAGCAAACTTTCAAGATAACTCAAAGACAGCGCCTGAGAAAAATCAGTCCGCTCAATATTGATGGTATCTTGTGCACCTGCTTCAAATTTTTGACTGTAAAACTTGCTAAAACTCTTGTTCAGCCCCGTTGTTAGGTTAGACCACTCCTCGACCTTTGGCTGAGACATGGAATAAAGCAACACGAAGAACGTGAGCATAAGGGCCATAATATCGGTAAATGTGATTAACCAAAGAACCGGTGCTGGCTCTTCCTCTTCTGCGCGGCGCTCATACGGGACCTTGAGATATTCTAAACGCATACGTTGAAGCTCGGCGATTTCCTCCGGGCTTAAATCATCATCGGTTTGAAACTCATTCCCAAGATGACCATTTCGTGGCGTATTATTTTGCTCGTCCTTATCAACCATTTAGTTCGCCCCCCCAATACTTTCAGAGCGCGCAGGCCCTAACGGGTTAAATGGCACATAAGGCCTAAAATGCAGATCAATCATCCCTGCATCCCCAGTGCTAAGCCCAGCCGATATTTGATAAGCCGCCAATCCGGCATCATTAATGGTCTTCGCATACATAGCGGATGTCCGCATTGCCGATTTCAATGCATCGGGATCTTCCTGACCAACTTCACCAGGCTCATCACCTATATTAAGCACAATGTCCATATGATACGGGATATCCGTTTCCGTATCCATGAGAGAGACTAAAAATGTTGCAAAAGTTTCCTGCATCGCCAAGGCCGGGTCCTTTAACGGACTCACGATTGCCTTTTCAAATTCGCTCTGGGAAATACGCATATACATCACAGTGCCCAAGCGATTAGATTTGATTTCAACACCTGAAATTTGCGCCTTGAAAAGGCTTTTTATGCGATCAAGAACACTGCCCTCATTGGAAGAGAGCGCAGGATCTTCCTCGACACTTGGATCAAGCTCTTGTGGCGTGTCTTCAGAGGAAAATGTAACCGCCAGGCTCTGTAAAATTGGTCTGGATCTCTCTTCCTCAAAGGTGGAGAAGGTGTTCAGAACAATAAAGAACGCCAAAAGCATTATAAACAGCGATAGCCCGAGAAACTGGTTTCCCATAGGTTTATTATACCGTGTAGCTTCAGAATTAAGCAATTCTGGATTGCTCCCTGTTGGTTTTTAAATAGCGAAAAAGATCTTAATCGAACTCTTCCAAAAGCTTATCGATTTCAGCTTGTGAAATAGCCTCATCTGCCATTTGAGGTCCATTCAAAAGCGCCTCATCACCTGTGCGCTGATCTTCATCTTTGCTTGCCCCCCCAGAATCCGCTGCAGCCTTAACACCTGAACCAAGAACAGAGACAAGCTTATCAACCTTCTCTTCGATGGTTTTAAGTGTCGTCACCACTTTGGTAATTCTCTGTCCTGTAATGTCCTGAAAAGAGCAAGCTTCGAACATCTTGGTCACCTCATCTTGAAGAGCAGCCGCTTGCTTTTCATCAACATGTTCGGCAATTTTCTGGATTTCCTCACAGCTATCCATAATTTTACCCGTAGCCTCTGCAGTTGCTTCAACTACCGCATCAAGTTCATCCGTCGCCGTGGGAATATGTTTGTCCGTAATATCCGATGGCGCAGACGCTCCGATTTCGGCGCGGGCTTCTTCAATGATCCCTTGAAGCTCTTTCAGCTCCCGGTAAACAGATTCTTTTGACGCTTCATCGCTATGGCCTACCTTTGAAATAACAGAAATAAGAATTTTAACAACTAGATCGCGACCAGATGAGGAGT
>CAYGQP010000179.1:0-4483 GCA_964352115.1 uncultured Micavibrio sp.
GCCCGCATCAATCCAGATATGAGTGGCCGTATCTTTTTTCTGTGCCAAGGCTGGCACTATCCCTAAACATAAGATCATCACTGATAAACACAATATTTTCCGCATTAAAGTCCTCTCTTTCTGTTCTGACCATCATAAAACGAAACAAAAATTTGACAACGTCTATTCCATTCGTCTAAAAACATTTTTTACATAATTTTATTAGGTGTTTTCATGCAAGTTACGAATGTTGGTATTGCTGGATTGGGCGTTGTCGGCCTCGAGGTTTATAAGAAACTAATTAATGCTCCCGGTATTGAAGTCGTCGCAGTTAGTGCACGGGATCGGGATAAAGACAGAGGCGTTGATATTCCAACAGATCTGTGGGTTTCTGAGCCAACTCATCTGGCGATGCGTAACAATGTTGATCTTGTCATTGAGGCTATTGGCGGCGCGGAAGGCGCGGCTAATGATACGGTAAAGACTGCATTGGAAAACGGCAAAGATGTCGTCACTGCGAATAAAAACCTCATTGCAACGCACGGCAAGGATTTATCCGAGTTAGCAAATAACCGAGGCGCGGTTCTGGCGTTTGAAGCGGCTGTTGCGGGCGGGATTGATATCGTTAAACCATCGCAATTGCGTGTTCAGGGCGGTGATAAAATTATCAAAGTCAGTGGAATTTTCAACGGCACATGTAATTACATTCTCACGCGTATGGCTGAAGGTCTAAGTTTTGATGCAGCACTTGAAGAGGCTCAGCAAAAAGGATACGCCGAAACGCCAGACCCAAGCGCAGATACGAAAGGCATCGACGCAGCATATAAGATTGCGATTATGTCCGGTATTTGCTACGGGCACATGCCTAAGGTTTCTGATTTTTCTGTCGAAGGCATTGAGGACATTACAAAGGCCGATATAAATGATGCGCAAGAAAGCGGTCATACGATTAAGCTGATTGCTTCTAGCTCTATGAGCTCTAATAAATTAAGTGTAAGCGTTGCTCCTGTTGTTTTGCCCAATACAGATCCATTATCTCGCGTAAATGGGGTTTTAAATGCAGCGCTTATAGAAGCTGAATCCGGAACATACGTATACCAGGGCCCGGGCGCTGGTGGTTTGGCAACAGCGTCGGCTGTCATTTCAGATGTAATGAATATCAGGAATGGCGCAGCGCCCGAACCATTTCCTTTGGGTTTAAGCTAGAAACTACGTGACCTTCGTTTCTGCTCTCTTTAAAACAGAGCTATGGCTGTTCTTCAAAACTTAAAACTTCATCATTTCCGGTGCTATACATCCGCAAGGCTGGATGGCCTGAAGCGAGGCTTGGTCGTGCTGCATGGCCCCAATGGTGCGGGAAAGACGAACATTCTTGAGGCTGTCTCGATCCTTTCCCCCGGTCGGGGCTTACGCGGCGCGCGTATGATGGAGATGCAAAACCAGCAAATCTCTGATCAGGCCTGGGCAGTTGCTGCGGAGATTGAAACACCATCTGGTCTTGTTCAGCTCGGAACGGGGTTAGACCCCGCAACAGAAAAACGCACAATTCGTATCAATGGGGAAACGGCACGCGGCCAAAATGCGCTTGGGGAATATGTGGCCTGTGTCTGGTTAACCCCGCAGATGGATCGCTTGTTTATAGATTCCTCCAGCCAGCGTCGTAAATTCCTTGATCGTCTCATCTTCGCCTTTGATCCCGGCCACACGGGCCGCCTCTCGCGCTATGAAAACGCCATGAGCCAGCGTTCAAAACTTTTGCGTGAGGGGAAAAACGAGCCGGCATGGTTGAAATCCCTTGAATCGCAAATGGCGGAAACAGGCACCGCGATTTCGGCAGCCCGGCTGGATTTTGTTGAGCGTCTTCAGGCCGCCTGTGATGCATCGGAAAATGAAAACTTCCCGCTTTCGACCTTAAGCGCAACAGGCACGATTGAAACGCTGCTGCAAAATACTCCGGCGCTAGAGGTGGAGGAGATGTTCACCTATCAGCTTGAGGAAAGTCGCCCACGTGATGCGCAAACCGGCGGCGCAGCCAGTGGCCCCCATAAATCTGATCTGGCTGTGAAATACGCGGCTAAAAATATGAGTGCCGATCAATGTTCAACCGGCGAGCAAAAGGCCTTGCTGATTGGCATCATTCTCGCCCACGCGCGGTTGATCGCCGCCGAACGGGGCGTGCCTCCATTGCTGTTGCTGGACGAGGTCGCTGCGCATTTGGATGAGGTACGGCGCGGCGCGCTTTATGACCTTTTGCATGACATTGGCGGACAGGTTTGGCTCACCGGAACAGATATTAATCTGTTTGATGCCGTTCAGGGCAAAGCACAATTTTTTGAAATTAAGGAAGCGCAGATCGTTTAGACGTCTCGCGGGATTAAGCTGCCATGCCGCCAGGGCCGGAAGGTGCGTTCTGCATTTGCGTCTGAGCCAGCATTTGCTGTCGTTGCTGTTCCTCTAATGCGGCTATATTCATGCCAGGATCGGTTGATGGTCCGTCTGGCGCAACTGCAGGTGCAGGCTCTGCAATATTACTGACAATCGCTTCGCGCATTTCGAGGGGGAGTGTTTCTTCGCCTGTCGCTGGAAGATAAAGCTGACCGCCTAAACGAAATCCAGATGTTGCGCCCTCGGCATCAACCATACGCTCAATCGATGGGTTATCGCCAAGCATATCGATAATTTGTTGACCAGTAAGCTGACCAGCCTCTGTAATGTCATTCCATTCGGCATCGAACTGTTGAACGGCCATAGGGCCCAAACTTGCCAAATCAATTGTGGCTGTTGATGTCTCATACGTCATGTTCGCAAGATCAGGTTGCTCTTCCCCTACGGTTGCGGCGGGGTCGGCCCCATTCGCTGCCGCGCGCGCAACATCCGGCGCGGTTTCACGAATATTTGATGTCAAACCATCAACCCGCTTATCCAGTCCAAGCATATTGGCAATCATAGCAAAAAATGGTGCGAGCAGTTGCATCAACCCGCTATCCATAATGGCGGCTAGTGAATCTTGTAGGTTTGTTGTCGCGAGAACAGAATGCGTGGCGTCATTATTGTCTGTAGGAGGCTCCGCGGGCTGTTGCGGAGCTTCTTGTGCGCTTGTCGTTGGTTCTATATCGACCGGAGTTTGTTGAGTGACTGCGGGTGTTTCTGGCGCTTCGTCTTCCAATTGTAAAGGCTCTGGCTGAGGTGCGGCATTCGGATTAGGAGAAGTTTCATGCTCCGCTAAGGTCATATTTTGTGTTGGATCAATCATGCGCATACCCTCTATTCTTGCGTACAATGCTAGCGTAAGAGGGTTAAAAAACGTTTAAAGCCTTGTGAATTATGTAATTTTGAACGATTTGAGAAGCGCCATCAGCATCTCGTTTTCCTCTGCCGTGCCGATAGAGATGCGAATACAGTTCTGAAGGCCTTTTTTTTGCGTAAAGTCCCGTAAAACAACGTTCTTTTCGGCGCAGTGTTGAAGAAAGTCGCGTGCCTGTGGCATTTCTGCGAGGAAGAAATTCGCATCCGTCGCTGTAACATGCGTGACATGAGATGAATTTTTGAACGCCCCGATAACGTTTTCACGAGCTTGAAGCAGTTTTTCACGATTTTGTTGTGCGATTTCAATGTTTTCATTGCTCATGATGGTCAGCGCGGCATCGATGCAGGGTTTAGGGATCGGATACGCATCCATCGCCTTGGTTTTGACCAGCTGAATAAAATCAGAATCGCTGTTTAACATACACCCCATCCGAATACCTGCTGCTGAATAAGACTTTGATAATGTGCGTAAAATCACCAGATTTGGATGATCGTTCAGAACATCAGTTAAGCTCCCGGCCGCGGCGAACTCGATATAGGTTTCATCCAGAATAATCATCGCGTCATTCTTTAACGTTTCACAGAGATCAATGATTTTATCCCGATCAAAACTGGTGCCCGTGGGGTTGTTCGGCGAACAGACAAAAACCAGCTTTACGCGTGACTTTTTGGCTGTGTCTTTGACATTGTCCCAATCTAAATCCCAATCATCTTGCTTCACCATCGGCACATCGATCAATTCGACAGGCATGGCCTCCGCGTTGGCGTTGTACATCCCGAACGTGGGGGAGCAAATCAGGATCGCATCCCGGTGCGGTTCGCAAAACACATTAACCAGCAAATGAATGGCCTCATCCGCCCCGCGCGTGGCAATAACCTGGTTAGCTTGGGCGCCATATAATTTCGCATAAGCCTCAAGCAAAACCCTCGGCTGTGGCTCAGGATAACGGTTATACCCCTCCAGCCCTTCAAACGCATACGGGTTTTCATTGGCATTGAGAAAGACTTTATGTGCATCCTTACCGGCCTCCATACCCGCTGAGGAATACCCGTCAATCAGACGGTAATGAGACCGCAAGAGCTTTTGTATGGTTTTGTTCATTGTTTGCGTTGGTCTTTTAAATGTTTTAAACAAGCGAGATGCTGGAACTCTGGATTATATTTGCCCTGTTAGCGGCGATTGCGCAAGCCATAAACC
>CAYGQP010000180.1:0-4482 GCA_964352115.1 uncultured Micavibrio sp.
CCCGCAATGTCGCTCGTCCACGTCAGGTTGCCATGTATTTGGCCAAACAATTAACGGCGCGCTCTTTGCCTGAAATTGGCCGTAAGTTCGGTGGCCGTGATCACACAACAGTGATGCACGCTGTCCGTAAAATCGAAGAGCTGATGGAAGAAGATGCGCAAATCGCTCAGGATGTTGAAGTCGTAAAGCGCGCTTTAACAGGCTAATATATTAAAGAACAACAGATTGACCGCTCAATGCTGGCCAATCTCATAGAACACGGATCTGATGCAGGATATTCTCCTCCCTCTCAGGTCCGTGTTTTTTTATGCGGCCTGTAGGACATAGGTAGGGCACATATGACCATCTTCGTTGTAGTCGGCCTCTGTATGAAGAACCTTGTTTGCAATCAGTCCGGCGCGCTCAATTGCCCCTTCTAATTCATCTTTTGTCGGAATCATGTTGGGCATGTGATAATCACCCCAATGACTCTCGAAACTCGCAAGTGTCCGGTCATCAACAAGGCCAGTTTCATGACCTTCGCGAAGTTTCTGAAGAATGTCCTGAAAATACGTGCCTTTGCGCTTCGCATCGTAAAAATGTGTCATCAAGGGCAAGGCAAGCCAATAGAAAGGATGCATGCGATTGCTTTTATGAGAGTCATGATTATACGCCTCTAAAATAGCTTCGAACGATGTGTTTTGAGTGCCATAACGCTCATCATCTCTTACCCAAATGCGCTGCATGGCAACGCCGTTTTGTTGTTGGAGAGCCTGCCTAAGAACATTCAAAACGCGCTCTTGATCGCCCAATTTATAATCATCGCCTTCATAACTTGATGTCATGGGGACCATATTTATGGCCAAATCACCTAAAATCAGATCAAAACAATTCTTATATGTAATATTGCGCCAATCAATTTCAACCAGTTCTGTTTCGGGAACAATTGAGGCGCGACCCACATCGCAAGGCTCCTCTTTGTTCCCCACTAACACAAGCTCAGTTCCTGGCGATGAGCATCTTGCGTGACGATCTTTTAATTTTTCTGGAGCATAAACGCGGTTCCGCATACGGAAAAAGTTTTCGCGCATGTGTTCCGCTACGGTGACGGAATCTACTTGTTTTGTATAGCAAAGGGTTCTGTATTCGGCGGTCGATCCCAAAATGAGCACATGCATACTCTCTCCAGGAGGATTCATCATGAAACGCTCAATGTTGGCCATGTCCTCTGTGCTGGGGCGAGATGGCCATACAACGCTAGCCCAGGCATCGGCTAAATCTGTGTCCCATGTGGGCGCTGCTTTGTTCATTGCATATGTCCTCAATAAAGAGGCTAGAATATACATAATTAAATGATTTTGGTCAAATTCTCGCGTGACTCTTGCGGGGGAGGCGTTTAAAAAGAATCTTATGAATATAAAAGACATTACAGACCTCTATAAACGCCCGTTGCTGGACCTCATTTATCAGGCATCGACGGTGCATCGTGAAAATCATGACCACTATGAGATGCAGATGTGTACGCTGCTCTCAATCAAAACCGGTGGCTGTATGGAGGATTGTAAATATTGCTCGCAATCCATTTATAACAACACGGATCTGGAAAAAGAAATCCTGATGAAAACCGATGAGGTTCTCGCAGAGGCGCAAAAAGCCAAGGAGGCCGGCTCAACACGTTTTTGCATGGGTGCTGCCTGGCCGCGTGTCATGGATGGTAAGGCGTTTGATCGTGTCTGTGACATGGTGGAAGGCGTCGCGGCAACCGGAATGGAGGTCTGCTGCACGCTGGGTATGCTCACGGCGGATCAGGCGAAAAAGTTAAAAGACGCAGGGCTGACGGCGTATAACCACAACCTCGATACTTCGGAAGAATACTACGACAAGATCATCACAACCCGCACTTATCAGGATCGCCTAGACACAATTGAGAATGCGGCAAACGCCGGACTTTCGGTTTGTTGCGGCGGTATTTTGGGTATGGGCGAAAGTCAGGATGATCGCATTTCGATGCTCCACACGCTCAGCAATCTCGATCCGCAGCCCGAATCTGTCCCGATCAACGCATTGGTTCCGGTAAAGGGCACGCCGCTGGGGGATGAAATTCTCGCGGGAAAAAAGGATGGCCTTGATATCTTTGAATGGATCCGTTGCATCGCCGTGGCCCGTATTTTAATGCCAAAGACGATGGTGCGCCTATCGGCCGGTCGGTTGCAGATCTCAAAAGAGGCGCAGGCTCTGGCGTTTATGGCGGGTGCAAATGCGATCTTTACCGGTGAAAAATTGCTGACTACGGCCAACCCGGAAGAAGACTTCGACTACAACCTTCTCGGCGAGCTTGGCCTCAAACCTCGCGAACCGTATAAAGATGACGATAAATCTGCGAAGGCGGCCTAGCCCAAATCAAATAGCATAAGCTCGCAATCCGTTTCTGCTATCAGCTTTATTGTCGCGATCCCTGATATTTCCGCGCCGTCACCTTCCTTAAGAGTCTCGCCGTTCAGCGCTACGTGGCCGCGCACAACTTGCAAAAACCCTGCCCGGTTTGGCGCAAAATCATAGGATGTTTCTTGCCCTTCGTTCAGGCGGGCCATAAACATCTTGGCATTTTGTTGAATTGTTATGCCCCCATTCGTGCCTTCACGATCACCAACAAGTGAGAATCCGCCTATCAGCGCGTCAGGATCCAGCGTTTTTTGCTCATAACTGGGCTCAATATTCAGCCGATCAGGAACAATCCAGATTTGGTAAAAATGCACGGGCTCGTCGCTTGAATGGTTATACTCGCTGTGCGTTACACCCTTGCCAGCGCTCATTTTTTGCAACTCTCCTGGGCGAATAACCGATCCCGTTCCCATACTGTCTTTATGCTCTAAAGCCCCCTCCAGAACATAGGAGATAATCTCCATATTATCATGAGGGTGTTCGCCAAATCCTGCACCGGGGGCAACAATGTCATCATTAAATACGCGCAATGCGTGGAACCCAAGGCGCGTTGGATCCATAAAATGCCCGAAAGAAAATGTATGCTTGCTATCCAGCCAGCCCATATTGGTTTTTCCGCGCAAATCACGGTCATGAATTTTAATGTGCCCCTGTTGAAGCTTGTTTTTGGTTCTCAGCATAGCGTTAGCCTTTATCTAATTGAAATTAGCATTGTAATAGACCTAGATCTTGTGATTAATAATGCAATGTCCCGATTTTCTACGAAATTAGACGACTTGGCAAAAAGAAACCGCCTGCGCGCTCTTCATAAGCCTCTGGGCATTGATTTTACCTCTAACGATTATTTAGGCCTTAAAAATCACCCTGACCTTCGCCGGGCTGCAATAGAAGCCTTAGAGGCCGGAATCAACATTGGTTCTGGAGGGTCGCGCCTGTTAAGGGGGCATACCGAAAATCACGAGGCGCTGGAAGCAAGGGCAGCGGAGTTCTTCGGTGCTCAGAAGGCTTTATATTTCTCGACAGGATTTCAGGCGAATATGGCGCTGCTGACATCCCTGCCATCCCGTCACGACGTAATTATTTTTGACGAATATGTTCATGCCTCAACCCGTGACGGTATCGCCGCCAGCTATGCTCGTGCCATGAAGGTCTCGCATAATGATTTGGCTGAATTTGAGCGCGCATTAAAAAAAGAACATAAAAACAGACGTATAAATGGTCAAATATGGCTATGCATTGAGTCTTTATACTCCATGGACGGTGATGTTTCCCCGATTCGGGCGCTGTATGATCTGGCTGTTCAGTATGATGCGATACTCATCATCGATGAGGCCCACGCAACCGGCGTAAACGGACCGTGCGGTCGGGGCATGGCCCGCGATCTCAATCAAAAACTACCCGAAAACATGATTACTATCCATACTTGCGGGAAAGCGCTGGGCACCGCTGGAGGACTTGTTTGCGCCTCCTCTGACATTATTGATACGCTCATCAACACGGCGCGGCCATTCATCTATTCTACTGCGCCCATGCCTCTGCAGGCCGTTTTAACCGAAAAAGCGATAGAGATTGTTGCATCAGAAGAGGGCAATCAGCGACGCTCTGCATTAATGAAGAATGTGAGATTTGCACGCCAGATCTTATCTAACGATAACCTCACGCATATCATTCCAATTATTTTGGGAGCGGATCAGGCGGCGCTATCAGCGGCGCAGATTCTCCAAACCGCTGGGTATGATGTTCGCGCCATTCGTCCACCGACAGTTCCGGAAGGGACAGCGCGTTTGCGGTTGTCGTTATCCGCGAATATGGATATAGATGGCCTTCAGAAATTTTTTGATACCGTGCATGTGTGCACGAATAAGAAAGTCGCATGACTTGATCCGTTTTTTCGCCGTTTTAACTTTGGGCATATTCATATGCGTAAACGTCAGCGCGTCTGGTCTTGCCCGGGAAGAAAACGTGCAGGATGTCGATGGGGTTGTTGAAAAAGTCAAAAAATCAGAGCGAAACAACTATCTGACCTTGAGCATTGAAAACGATCTTTTTGGCGGCGATACC
>CAYGQP010000181.1:0-4472 GCA_964352115.1 uncultured Micavibrio sp.
CGCTGGCGGTATCTGATTCCATGGTTTTATCGAGCTGTCGCAACAGATCCATTTGCTTTTTGTCCAGGTTCACAGGGGTCTCAACGAAGGCTTGAATGAACATGTCACCGCGGGCAGGGGAATTGACCATGCTCATGCCTTGGCCTTTTACTCTGAACTGCTGCCCGGTTTGCGTGCCTTCAGGAATTCTGACCTTCGTCCGTTGTCCCTCAATCGTTGGAACAACAATATCACCGCCAAGTGCGGCCTTTGTCACAGGAATGGGAACGCGGCAATGGATATTGTGCCCATCACGCTTGAAAATTTTATGCGGTTTAACATGTATGAGGATGTAAAGATCGCCAGCTTTTCCACCCTGCAATCCAGCCTCACCCTCGCCGGTCATTTTGATTCGACGGCCAGTATCTACACCGGCTGGAATTTTAACCTTGAGCGCTTTTTCTTTCTGAACAAGGCCAGAACCGGAGCATTTTTTGCAGGGGTCCTTAATCACTTTACCTTGTCCGGAACATGTCGGACATGTGCGTTCGATCGTAAAAAACCCTTGTTGCTGTCGAACACGGCCAGCACCGGCGCATGTATCACAGCTAGCCGAAGCCGATGTGCCTGGTTTTGCGCCCGTTCCTTTACATTCACCGCAATTTTCATTGCTGGGAATTTTAAGCTTCACTTCCTTACCCTTGAAGGCATCAAAAATGGTCATTTCAACAGTGTATTGAATATCGGAACCGCGGCGCGGCCCGCCTCGGCCGCCACTTCCCATGAAATCACCGAACATGTCTTCGAAAATATCGGAAAACGCATCGCCAAAACCGCCAGAACCGCCCGGGCCAGCCGGGCCCATGCTACCATCAAAGGCCGAAGCCCCGTATTGGTCGTAGGCAGCACGTTTTTGGGGGTCTTTAAGAATTTCGTAGGCCTGTCCAACTTCCTTAAATTTTGCTTCAGCCTCTTTATCGTCCTTGTTTTGATCAGGGTGATATTTCATGGCCAACTTGCGGTAGGCTTTTTTCACCTCATCAGCAGAAGCGTCTTGGGCAATATCAAGTATTTTATAGAGGTCTTTACTCATTTGCATACCAGATGATTGAGATTGTGAGGGGGAAAAAGTATCCCATGCCTTTTAAATTGATCGGGCATGGGAATATCAGCATTAGGCGCTCTTGCTCTTTTTCTTCTTATCTTTTTTATCGTCTTTGTCTTCATCAGCAGACGTATCGTCAAGCTCAAGATCTAAATCCAGATCGTCGTCTTTAGAGTCTGAATCAGAGTCATCTTTGCTGTCTTTTTCTGACTCTTCGTCATCATCCTCAACGATTTCAACGGTTATGCTGTCGTCATCATCATCGTCATCTGAGCTTGGGACAATGATGTCATCATCGTCAAGTTCATCAGCAGATGGCGCATCGTCCGCGCCGTCAAGATCACCGGCATTTTCCTCAGCAGCCTTACGATAAGCCATTTCTCCGAGCTTCATGCTGGCTTGACTTAATTCCTCAAGCTTTGCTTGAATGTCGCTCTTGTCCGAGCCCTCCATTGCGGCTTTTAGAGCCTCAAGAGCAACTGTGACATTGCTGCGCTCATCATCAGGGACTTCATCACCCAGATCTTCCATCGTTTTCTCTGTCGAATGAACCATCGCCTCGGCCTGGTTTTTCAGCTCGACGAGTTCGCGGCGAGTTTGATCTTCCTCTGCGTTTTCTTCGGCTTCCTTAACCATGTTTTCGATATCGGCATCGGAAAGCCCGCCAGAGGCCTGAATACGAATCTGCTGTTCTTTTCCAGTCGCTTTATCTTTGGCCGAAACGTGGACAATACCGTTGGCATCGATATCAAAGGTCACCTCAACCTGAGGAACCCCGCGCGGTGCGTTTGGAATACCAACCAGATCAAACTGGCCGAGCATTTTGTTGTCGGCGGCCATTTCACGTTCCCCTTGGAATACGCGGATCGTCACAGCCGTTTGATTGTCTTCAGCCGTTGAAAATACCTGAGATTTTTTCGTTGGAATGGTTGTGTTGCGGTCAATCAGACGAGTAAACACACCGCCAAGCGTTTCAATACCAAGCGATAGTGGTGTGACATCCAGTAGAAGAACGTCCTTAACATCACCTTGCAACACGCCGCCCTGAATAGCAGCGCCGTCGGCCACAACTTCGTCAGGGTTTACGCCCTTATGCGGCTCCTTACCAAAGAATTCTTTGACCGTTTCAACGATTTTCGGCATGCGGGTCATACCACCGACCAAAATCACGTCATCAATTTCTGAAGCCTTTAGCCCCGCATCCTTAAGAGCGGCCTTCAATGGCTCTTGCGTGCGTTTGACAAGGTCTTCAACAAGGCTTTCGAGTTTAGCACGCGTCAATTTGACATTCAGGTGCTTAGGACCATTCGCATCGGCCGTAATAAATGGCAGGTTTACCTCGGTCTGGGTTGTGCTGGATAGCTCGATCTTAGCCTTTTCGGCAGCTTCCTTCAAACGTTGAAGCGCGAGCTTATCTTCACGCAGGTCAATAGATTGATCCTTTTTAAATTCATCAGCCAAATAATCGATAATGCGGGCATCAAAATCTTCACCGCCAAGGAACGTATCCCCATTTGTTGATTTAACTTCGAATACCCCATCACCGATTTCTAGGATGGAAATATCAAATGTCCCACCGCCAAGGTCATAAACCGCAATCGTTCCGGCAGTTTTCTTGTCCAACCCATAGGCCAGAGCGGCCGCTGTTGGCTCATTGATAATGCGTTCAACCTCTAGGCCAGCGATTTTACCGGCGTCTTTAGTGGCTTGGCGCTGCGAGTCATTAAAATATGCTGGAACTGTAATTACAGCCTTCGTGACAGGCTCACCGAGATAAGCCTCGGCTGTTTCCTTCATTTTTTGCAAAAGCATTGCTGAAATTTGAGACGGGGCGTATTTTTCACCGTCAACCTCAACCCAGGCATCACCATTTTCTCCCTCAATGACGTGGAACGGCGCTTTTTCAATTAGATCCTTGGCTTGCTCATCATCATAACGACGACCAATCAAACGCTTGATCGCATAGAGCGTGTTTTCGGGGTTTGTGACGGCTTGGCGCTTTGCTGGTTGTCCAACAATACGCTCATCATCTTTTGTAAAGGCAACCATAGAAGGTGTCGTACGCGCACCTTCTGAGTTTTCGATCACTTTTGGCTCTTTGCCTTCCATGATGGCAACACAGGAGTTTGTGGTTCCAAGGTCAATACCGATTATTTTGCTCATTTTATACCTCTTTTTGTTTGTGGCAAATTCACTGACCACCCTAGGCTAGGCATGGTCACGATTTCCTAAAAAATCCCTGCATTTCTGCAGAGAAACACTTAAGTCCATGAATATAACACAGCTACTCATGAAATCCAGACACTGATAATAGATTTTCCCGCAAGAATAAAGGGCTTATCTATCAATTTTTCAGGCTTTCAATCCTAAACTTCTTGATCGACCTGTCCACCAGGAGAAACGGGAGGGACGTCTCCGCCACCTTGACCCTCGTCCTTTGCAACGCCAACGCGCGCAGGCCTTAGAAGTCGGTCTTTGAGAATATACCCGGCTTCGATCAGTTGAATAATGGTTCCCGGAGGTTTGCCTGTGCCAGGCGCTTCAAACATGACCTCGTGGAAGTTCGGATCAAAAATTTCATTAAGGGGTTCCAGCTTTTCAATACCGTGACGCTCGAATGTTTTTAGAAGATTGCGTTCCGTAGCTTCAATGCCCTCAACCACGTTTTCAAGGCGTGGATCAGCCGTTTTAAGATCTTCAGGAATGGCTTCAATACCACGGCGTAAATTATCTGATATTTCAAGCATATCGCGGGCAAAACTAGAAATGGAATAGCGTGAGGCATCATCGCGTTCACGTTGCGAGCGCTTGCGCGTGTTTTCGGCCTCGGCAATGGCGCGCAAGGCCTGATCCCTCATGTTATCAAGCTCATTTTGAAGAGCCAAAATGCGCGGATCTTCCTGTTCTTCTTCTTGTTCTCCTGCGAAAGCCTCGCCCTCAGAGCCTGCAGGCCTGCCCGGATCTGATGGGGGAATGTCCTCACCGTCATATGTATTATCGATAAAAGGCTCAGCCTTTGTAATTGGTTCAGTAAGTTCCAATCCGCTGCCAGTCTCTTCAGGGTCAGGAAGTACGCCGGGCGTGTGTTTTACAGGCTCTGTTTCTTTCTGATCGAGCTGATCGTTATTGTCTTCGGGGCCAGGATACTGCAAATCGCTGTAGAGTGATTCAGACCCGGAATCCTCTGGTGGAGGCGGGGCAGCTTTGCCCTTGTAAAGGTCAGGATTTGGCGGCGGCGTTGTGCCCGTTTGACGTCCGATGGGAAACCCATGGGGGTCGAGCAGGGGTTCATTTTCTCCATCGACCGGAGCGGCGGTGGTTTTGGAGTCTTTGTCTGCGGCCTCGTCAGCAGGAGGCTGATTTTTATTGCTATTTGGGTCTACCATGA
>CAYGQP010000182.1:0-533 GCA_964352115.1 uncultured Micavibrio sp.
CATCATAATTGGTGGTGGAGATCTTAATCTAACCTTTGACTCGCTTTAGATCCTCAACCAGATTTTCCAGACCGTGAATAAGGTTCTCGCCGCCGGTGCGCATTGTTTCCTTAATCACATCGGGGTTTGTCATCATAAAATTAGTGGGCGAAAGCGCATCTGAAAATAACTTTGTGTGAAACGCGAGCTTCTTTTTATTCTGTGCATCTTCGATTTCTGCATCACGCACGGATTTATCAATCCAACGACAGGTCAGCAAATATGATTGTTTGATAAAATCAAAAACCGCGCTTTCTTCCCATTCTTTGGATTTAAAACGCTTGTCTCCTTTTTCCGGCTGCGTTAGCGGCCCCACGTCCTCGCCCATGAACCGGCGCATGCTGTCCTGCCACAGTGTTGTATAATCCTGCCATAGCCCGGCCTGAATTTCCCAGAATTTCTCCGGGTTGTTCATCATGTATTCGGCGTATTCAGCATAAACAGGCTGCATGTTGAATGGATCGAAATTCTTTTCGGCTAAATCCTCCCCTAAA
>CAYGQP010000182.1:543-4437 GCA_964352115.1 uncultured Micavibrio sp.
CCCCTAAATTTTTGAAATATTCCTCAAATAGAGGTTGAGCCTGTTCGTAAACATTCATGAGCGATTGCGATAGAGCAATCGGATCGGGCAAATTTACATTCTCGTCTTGTGTTGTCTCAGCGGGGCCGGGGTTCTTCTTGCTCATGAGTGGAATTCCTTTTGCAGCGTAGTGTAAACGCAGAATACTGTGTATGAACTTTTGGGGTGCAAATTGCAAGCCTTGATCCATTCGCACTTTAGGGCCAGTATAACATATTCGAAAAAAATGGATGGATATTATGAATCTTACAGCAGGGCGCTTGCGCACGCTTACCTTATTATCAGCAACGTTAGGCCTAAGCCTCAGTGCATGCGCATATTTTGATGTGCCAGGCAGCACAGAGGAGACGGAACGCCGGGAAGTGATTGATCTTAACTCTGGACGAGTATTAGACGGCGTTCAGCGTGAAGAAATTTCAGAGTTTCCCGAAAACGATCCCGTAAGCCCGCAACGTGTGCAGCCTCATGACCTGAATTATCCGCCAATCGATGTTATTCCGCGCCCTCAGCCCAATTCCAGTATTGAGGTTTATTCGCTAGATGGCCCAGCGCAAGGCGTATACTCGCCATCAAGACAAAGCCCGGCGTTGAACCGAAATGGAAACACGGGAATTCGCCTCACGCCCCCCTCTCAATTTGATGAGGAAAGCTCAATAACCCCGCTGTATACACCGCCCGAGAACATAACAAAACCAAAACTTAGCGCTGTGCCGGTGGGGGATGTCGCGGCGACTGTTTTGTTTGATCATAATAGTACGGATGTAAAATCTGATGACGTAAAAACATTATCGGCAATGGCGCAGAATCTATCATCTGGAAATGAACCGCCCGTGTCGATAGAAGGCCACGCTAGTAAATCGGCAGATGTCCAAGATCCAATTCAACGCCAGTTGGTCAATCTAAAGGTATCAATGCAACGGGCCTTTAATGTTGCAAAGGTGCTAATGCAAAACGGTGTCCCGGCCGAACGCGTTGAACTCAAGGCTTATGGTGAAGGCCAGCCAGCGTCAACTGCGGAACAAAGCCGCCGTGTGGACATCAAGTCATCATCTGATTCATAAACACTGAACTTCATTAAGACAAAACATCATGACACAGACTTTTCGTATAGGCATTGCCGGTTTAGGCACCGTAGGTGCAGGCGTTGTTAAAATTATTCAAGATCGCGCAGATTTCCTTGCCGACCGCGTGGGGCAGGAGATCGTGATCACACACGTGACAGCGCAGTCCAAAGATAAAGACCGCGGCGTTGATCTGTCTGGTTATCAATGGGTTGATCATCCGGTTGATATGGCCGACCAGGATGTTGATGCTGTTGTTGAGCTGATTGGCGGGTCCGAAGGCGTTGCCCTGGAGCTTTCCAAAAAGGCTCTATCCAATGGCAAGCATTTGATTACCGCCAACAAGGCTATGCTCGCCCACCATGGATTTGAACTCGCAGAACTGGCTGAACAAAACGACGCCGCGCTGTATTTCGAAGCGGCAATCGCCGGATGTATTCCCGTTGTAAAGGCGATGCGCGAGGGCTTTGCCGCCAACCACATTACGGGTGTTTACGGTATTTTGAATGGGACATGTAATTATATCCTGACTCAAATGCGTGAAACTGGACGCGGGTTCGAAGAGGTCCTTACCGAGGCGCAAGACCTTGGCTACGCTGAGGCGGACCCCACATTTGATATCGATGGTGTCGATGCCGGTCATAAACTTGCGTTGCTGGCGGCCATGGCCTTTGGCGTGCAGCCGGATTTTAAAGGGCTGCGGATGATTGGTATACGCAGCATCACATCACAGGATATTGAGTTCGCGCAGGAACTAAACCTCAAGATAAAGCTTCTTGGCATTGCACAAAAGCACGAAGACGGATCAATGATCCAGAGTCTGGAGCCGTGTCTGGTTCGTTCTGATAGCCCGCTAGGGGCGATTGAGGATGTGTATAACGCGGTGTTTATTGAGGGCGATCAGGTTGAGACCCCCCTATTGACCGGCCGCGGTGCGGGTGAGGGGCCAACTGCCTCCGCTGTCATGTCCGATATCATTGACATCGCAAGGGGATCGCGGGTGAAGGCCTTTGGTATGCCTGCAAAAGCTCTAAAATCCTCCGCCTTTTTAAGTCCTGACGAAGTGATGGCGCGGTATTACCTGCGTCTTACTGTTCGTGACGAGCCAGGCGTTATTGCCGATGTCAGTGCAATTTTACGTGATCTTGGGATCTCGATCGAAAGCATGATCCAGCGTGGGCGGGACCCCGGACAGCCTGTTGCCGTAATCCTGATGACGCATAAAACGCGCTATGGCGATATTCTTGAAGCGTGCAAACGCATAGGCGCACTGAACTCATCGATAGAAGACCCTTGCGCGATCCGCTCAGAAGGTGAATTATAGGGCCTGTACAAAACCAAGGATGCTTTTCTATGACCGCAGAGGCAAAAATGACAGATAACTCTCACTCTTCCGCTGAACCGAAGTTCATGATGGACCGTAATTTGGCGCTGGAACTTGCGCGTGTGACCGAGGCCGCCGCGCTTGCTGCTGCCAAGCTGGTTGGACGCGGGGATGAAAAAGCCGCCGATGCCGCCGCCGTGGATGCCATGCGCGATGCATTGAACTCCCTCCATATTCGCGGCGAGGTCGTGATCGGTGAGGGTGAGCGAGACGAAGCGCCAATGCTGTATATCGGCGAGCAAGTCGGTAAGGGCGTCAATGACGCATCAGCGCCCGAAGTTGATATTGCTCTGGATCCTCTGGAGGGGACAACTATCACAGCCAAGGGTGGGCCGAACGCACTGGCTGTTGTGGCGATGACGGATAAGGGCGGGTTTTTAAATGCGCCTGATACATATATGGATAAAATTGCGGTTGGGCCGGGCATTAATCCAGATATTCTGGACCTTGATGCGCCGATTGGCGATGTTCTGGCGAAACTGGCCAGGGAAAAGGGCGGCAAGATTGAAGAGCTGATGGTTTGTATTCTGGACCGTCCGCGTCATGAAAAACTGATTACAGGCGCACGTGAAGCCGGTGCGCGCATTAATTTGATCGGTGATGGTGATGTTTCGGCCGTCATAGCGACCAGCGATCAGGAAACCGGCATTGATTTGTATGTTGGAACCGGCGGCGCGCCTGAGGGGGTATTGGCTGCAGCCGCGCTACAGTGCATCGGTGGCTCTATGCTCGGGCGTCTTGTCTTTCGCAATGACGACGAAATAGGCCGGGCTGAACGCGTGGGGATCACGGATCTCACACGCATTTACAAAACCGATGACCTCGCGAAGCCAGACAATGTCATGTTTGCCGCAACCGGCGTTACGGATGGATCAATGCTTCGTGGTGTGCGTCGTTATCCGGGCGGCGCGAAGACTTCAACGATTGTTATGCGCTCTAAATCTGGAACGGTCCGCCGAATTGAGGCCACGCATAATCTGCGCCGTAAAGACTGGATCACGAATATTTAGTGATCATGAGTGAACCATTCCACATTGATCAATCTTTAAACAAGGCCCGGTGGGTCTTGCCCGATGTGGAATTTAGTGCGATTGAGAAGATCGCGCGTCAGCACCAGCTTCCTGAAGTCGTTGCCCGTATGCTCATTGCCCGCGGTATTAAGGCGTATGACATTGAATCGTTCCTCAATCCCACGCTTAAAAATGATTTCCCTGATCCATTCTCATTGATCGGGATGGAAAGCATGGCTGCGGATATGGCCGAGGCGATCAAGAGCAAGCAATCATTCGCGATCTTTGGTGACTTTGATGTGGACGGCGCAACATCCTCGGCGTTGCTGTACCGGTTTCTTAAATCTTGTGGGGTTGAGGCGCGGGTTTACATCCCTGATCGTTTGACCGAGGGCTATGG
>CAYGQP010000183.1:0-2010 GCA_964352115.1 uncultured Micavibrio sp.
GTTCGAGGACGAGCGGGCAAGGCGGGCTTGGCTTCTGGTGAGATGGCTTTGGCTTCCGGGGGTGTTTCTGTTTGTGGGGGCGCGGCTGATGGCTTTTCAGGTGTATCCGCAGCCCTGGCCTGCGGCGGTGGCTTTTCTTCGTCTTTTTGAGCAGGCGCATTAACCGGTTTAACTTCGGACTCTTGCTTGGGCGTTTCCGTTGATGGATCCTTAGATGCTGGTTGCTGAGGAGGCGCTGCAGGTGCGGCTGGCGGCTCTGCCCCGTCTTTCTTTGGCGTGCCAAAGAAGCTCATAGGGGCTTTTTTAGGCTCTTCAGCAGGTTTTTCCGGCGCTTTAGCTTCGTTTGGCGGCACAACAGGCGATGCTTTTTTACCGGTGGGCTGCGCCGTTTCGCCTTGTTTGGGCACAGAGGGAATAATTGGCGGTATTTTAGCTTTGGGCTGTTCTTTTGCGTCAGCAGCAGGCTTTGTAAGCGGAGATGCGGGCGGTGCTTTGGCTTCTGGCACTTTTTCAGAAGGTTGTTTAGTGGCTGGCGGTACAGCTGGTGCTGCAGGTGGTTCAATTTTATTCTCAAGCGCATAAACCTGAACAATCGAGGCAATACCGACATCAACCATACTCGCCTTGGCCTTTTGCCCAAGCTTGAAGCCATCAACGAGGGCATCAATTTCCTTCGGTGTTTCGACATCAACATCAGCGCGTTTGGCCGTCCAGCTCTTGTTCACCATCAAATCGCGGACGGCTGTAATTTCATTGGCGTGCTTGACGACTTCTTCATCTGGCGGCGGCAGTGCAAGGAAACGTGTAACGCGCATGGCCTTGGCGTGGCCGGGGTTTGAATAGAAAATATTACAGGAATGCACGGCATCCCCGAATGTCAGGATCGCTTGGCCTTCCTTGTAGCTGCGCAGCTCTTCATAGGATGCCCGGGCACGCATCTGCACACCGGCCTGACGTGTATCGTGATAGGATTGCGACGCTCCGGCTGTTTGGAAGCCTGACACTTCTGTCACAAAAGCTTGACCAACTGTTTTTTCAAAGAATTCTTTCGTTTCGGTCGGATCTTCAAGCTTACCAAAAATTTTGATGTTACAGTTAGCGGTAATGGAGTTTGCTTCCTCCCGCACCCGTTTTTTCAAGGCCGGTAAATCCTGACCGGAGAAGACAAGACAGAAGCCGAGTGATCGGGCCTGAGCCGCCATAACGGCCATACCGGCTGCGGTATAGTACCCAACCTCGTCAAAGACGGTCATAAACGGCGTAGAGGAATGGGTGGGTTTGTTCTCAATGACTGTAGACGATGACCCCTCAACCGTAGCCCCAAGTGTTGAGCCCATCATCCCCTTCATGGTTGCGGCAACAATTTTACCAAGGTTGGCAATTTCATCTCCGGATTTTTCAAGCGCTGGAATAAGCACCACAAGAATGCGCCGGTTTAGAACCACATCAACCATTTCCACATCCGCGGCCTGCGTATCAAAGATATAACCGTAATCATCACCCAGAGATTGCAGCGAACGTGTAAATTGCATAGCCAGATAACCGTGTTGCTGGTTTGCGGTTGTTGTATCGTATTGCGGTACATCGGGGCCGGGCGGCTTCACTTGACCTTGGTCGTCATAGGCATCGTGTACAAAGCCGGGCAGTGTATCCAGATAACCCATCATGCCTTCCCGAAGCTCTGAGGGGACAACCTCGTCACGGGCAAGCTTAATCACATTATTCAGGGACAGGTTGTCACGGATGTTTCGAACCGATAGCGGAATATCCTGATTGTCACGTTTCCACGTCAGAACTGGCATCATCGCACTCACGAGGGACACCGCACGCTCTTTCCACATCGCATTATCGCCCTCGGATTCCGGCATTAGGCTGACCAGCATGTTCGTGAGGTATGATGCGGAACCCGATGAAAACGGGTTCATCGTATTGGACGGCGCACGAAGATCGGAGTTCCCCGTCATGTAATTCAGCACCAGCAAGTCATCATCGCGGCCGAAACGACGGCAC
>CAYGQP010000183.1:2020-2375 GCA_964352115.1 uncultured Micavibrio sp.
CGACGGCACAATGCGGACAATGAGGACCAGAGATCCGTGTCCGCCTTACCATCGACATAAACAAACCCGGATCCCCATGACAAAGCATTGGACACCATGGATTTCAACCCCTCCGTTTTACCGGAACCGGTTGTACCAAGATAAAGGATATGTGTTCTGGCATCGGAATTCGTGAACCAGACTTCTTCTTGAGTGCTGTCCACGTTGCCGAGATACATGATCCCTTCAGATTCTCCGCTACGGCCGGGGCCTTCGTTATTTTTGTCCCGGTATTTTGATCCCATCGGCAATTTAAAAGCGATTGAGCGATCCTGCGCATTCAACCAAAGAAAATACAAAAGCCCCAACAGTAAAA
>CAYGQP010000183.1:2385-4403 GCA_964352115.1 uncultured Micavibrio sp.
TAAAATTAAATCAGCAAAGGCCAGGGCCCATGGGTTCATCCATATCGCACCAGCCGCAACGAAATATATGGTAGAAGCATAGCTGGGCGTGCGCAGACCATCGGCAATACGCATCCATATCGGGCGGACATCCCGAATGAGATTCTTGTGCTTATGCTCATGTTTCCTTTGGTCTATGGCCATATTTCTTGTTTACTTTTTTGGTTCACTCACGGTTTTATTGGTTGTTTAAAAAATCATCTGCAGACATCGGAACACCCGGTGCACCGCGTGGGTCAATATTCTGAGCTGAGTTTGATGAGACACCCGATTGTTGGGGAAGCGGCGGCGCCATCGAAATTAATACATTATAGAGATAAAGAATGAAGAACACACCAATTCCGGCGATGATCCACTTGCCCATGCTGCCTTTGCGTTGCACGCTGTAAGAGGCTTGGTCTGCGTTTGTTTGAGGTGCAGTTGATGGTGCAGCCGCCGCGCGAATGTGCCCCTGACCATTTTCAAGTGCTCGTGATGCGGCCATGAGACCATCCACGGCCTCCTCTTTGCTGTCAAAGGGTGCAATTTCAATGCGCTCACCCTTGGGCGTTTTTACAGACAGTGAGAAAACGTCCTTTTCTTCTAAAACCTCCAAAGCCGAGGCTTTAACCTCCGTTAAATCCATTTGCCAAACGACCGGACGCTTGGCATGCGGAAACGACAAAATCAGCTTGCCATCAACCACGCGGGCGCTGCTTTTTTGAGATGTATTTGCAAATTTTAAAATGTTTTTCATGGTTTGTCTGTCTATCTATCCTGTTGAATGAATATGGTTTCTGATGTTTTCATGCTAAATCGCCTTTTTCACACCGCGCTTGCTCGACTGCGAATAGTCCAACTGCGGGACGGGTCGTGCGCGCGATGAATTCATGTATTCTGTTAATGTGCCGACGGCATTTTCCATTTTTGGCACTGGTATTGGGCGCTGCGTCATGCGTTCGGCCTTGAAATGCGACATTGCGCCCAGTGCCTCCGTGTGAAAGGCTTGGCGGCCAAGATTATTCAGAGGATACCACAAGCGTCGGTCATGACCGCGTAGCCATACAAATTGGGCGGGCGCCAAAACACCGCCTTCTTCGCGGGCAAACAACAAGGCTCTTAATAATGCAGTTGTCACAAAGGCATGGCGGTTACACATCGCCAACGTCCCGCCTGCAAGCTCCTTGCTCCGCAGAACTTTATTGGCCTCTCTCAGCAAACCGCTGTCCTTACCCAGATTTAAGCCGTTCTTATAGCTCCAGCACATGGCCAAGCGGCCCAGCATGTCATCAGATAAAACGCGTTTGCGCGACGCTTTCAGACAAAAAGCTGCCAGAAGAATTTTTTGGTAAGGCGCAAGAGCTTTTGGTCCCTTCCATCGTCCAATCAGTTGTTTTTCAAATTCTCGTGTTGCTGCGTCTTCGTCGAGATTCCCATCAGGAATAGGAATTTCGAAATAGGCAATCCATTCCTCAGGCCCCAAAGCCTCTGAAAACAAGGGCAGCTCTGCGGGTACGGGCGAGCCAGGCGCGCGGGAGGGCATTTTTGATGGATTAAATTCTTGAAACGGCGCGATGACCGGGAAATTCTTTGCTTGACGACCAATCAGCCCCTCAAGACCCAGTTTAACACGGTTGTTTGTCCCCGGACCGGCCATCATCGCCCAAAGCGCAGCCGCCCCGAAAATACCAATAATCGGCATTTTCCATGGCTGCATGGACAAGGCAGTGAACAATGCCAAATGGTCGTATTTCAATTTGGCTTTCTCATAAAGCGGCGTGTTTTGGAAGTATTGCTGCCATGAAATCTCGCGGCCATTATAAATGACGGTATAGTCATCCCCGATAAACCATGAGGCAATCCACATTTCGCCATAACGGATCCACCGGATGATATCGCGCATCTCTGTCTGGAAGAAATACCAGAACAGCCAAAGCAAAATGGCAATGATCACGAGCATGATGCCCCAACCTATCCCATTTTCATATAATGAATTTTCG